>JBGCDX010000087.1:0-41466 GCA_045105815.1 Gammaproteobacteria bacterium | reverse complement strand
GGTACCAGTTATGAAGTGGATGGGAAAACGGGTAATACTGTTTTAACACGACCGGATGGTTCATCATCTGCCTACAATGCTCAAGGTCAAGAAATTCAAAACGGTGTGACTTCAACAGAAAGTAGTGATGGTCAAAAAACCTATCGATTAGGAAATGGTCAGCAAGTACCGCGTAATGGTCCAGATGGTTCAGCAGGCACAGTAGGTGCTGATGGTAGTGTTACCTATAGTGATGGCAGCCGTTACGAAACCGATGCAAAAACGGGTAACACCGTACTTACGCGACCTGATGGATCCTCATCTGCTTATAATCCTAAGGGTCAACTTGTTCAACATGGTGTGACTTCAACGGAAAGTAGTGATGGTCAAGAGACCTTTCGACTAGGCAATGGCCAACAAGTGCCACGAAGTGGGCCCAATGGTGAAGTGGGTAAAGTGATGCCAGATGGAAGTGTACATTATGGAGATGGCACTATTATGGAGGTTGATACTAAAACTGGAAACACAGTTATTACAAGACCTGATGGTTCTTCTTCATCGCATAAGCCGGCTGCGCAAACTTCAAGTTCGTCACAGTCAAACAACAATAATGACGATGATAATAATAATAATGATGATGACAACAACGATGACGATAATAACGATGATGATGGTGGTGATGATTCTGGCGAAGGTGAAGATGACAGTGGCAACGAAGCTGAAGGTGATGATTCTGGAGATGATAGTTCAAGTGATGAAAATAATTGGAATGCTGGTTTGTCCGGGTCAGGTAGCCAGCCCGAAGCTAAAACCACTGCTGATGACTTCGTAGCGCGGAAAAAAGGTGAGAAAAATGATCCTGAATCAGTTACTCCACCAGAGTGTGGAGAAGGAGGATCGGGTCCAAATATGAATGGTGCAGGCGAGCCACAACCGGGTGACACTGGTAATTGTGTGCCCGCTGGAATTGGGCCTTCTACTGAAGAAGATGATGAGGAGGAAGAAGCACCAGAAGATGAAATATTTGCAACGCCTAGTATCGATGACGTTCGTGGTAATGATGGTTCAGGTCCCGACTCTGTAATTAATCCAACAGGATTGGATGAAGATTATGGTAATCGTGTGCCTAGTTTTGATGAACAGCTTGAAGATATTGGCGATGCGGTAAATCCAGGTAGTTAATTATTTGCACTCTATTTATAAGGCTTCTTAGTAAATCACTAAGGAGCCTTTTTTACCTTAAGAATTATTTTTCTTTCAGTCTCGGCATCAGTTCAACTAAGTTGCAGGGTTTATTTCTATAATCTAATTGATGAGAAATTAATTTGTCCCATGCTTCAGCACAAGCTCCTGCAGATCCTGGTAAGCAAAAGATGTAGGTTCGATTAGCGACACCTGCGAAGGCGCGTGATTGCAGGGTAGAAGTTTTGATGGTCTCAAAAGAAAGAACTCTGAACATTTCTCCAAATCCGGTAATTTCTTTGTCTAATAGTGGGCGAATGGCTTCTGGTGTGCCATCACGCCCTGTTACACCTGTGCCGCCCGTTGTAATAACAACATCTGGTTTGGCTTCTGCAATCCAAGCTGATACAGCAGCACGGACCTGATAAATATCGTCTGTGGTGATTTTTTTATCATAAACTGCATGACCCGCTTTACTTAAACGATCACATACAATCTTTCCAGATTTGTCATCGGCTTCTGTACGGGTATCGGATATGGTTAATACTGCTATATCTAAAGGTATGAAAGAACGTTCATTGTTACTCATATATAATACCCATATATAATAAAAGTCTGGTTAGTTGATCTGTTAATTTAACGTACTTCGTATTTAAAGTCATAGAAAATGAAAGTAGAAATATTCGAAAAGCCATATGACCCATGGCAGATAGCACAACAGTATCAAAGTAATTCACTTACGGCAGGTAAGTTTGGCGCAATGACCTTATTTATCGGTACGATGCGTGATTTTAATGAAGGTGTCTCAGTCACCGCAATGACACTTGAGCATTATCCTGAAATGACTCAAAAGCATTTAGAAAAGATTGCGGAAGAGGCTAAGAGCCAATTTGATATTTTAGATGTTTTGCTCATGCATAGGGTGGGGCAGATTTTTCCCAATGATCCTATTGTAGGGGTAGCAGTCTGGTCTGAGCACCGCGCGGCAGCGTATGATGCAAACCGTTTTGTTATGGAGGCTTTAAAAGCTAAAGCGCCATTTTGGAAAAAAGAATCATTAGGCGGTGAGTCAGCTGAGAACCAACGTTGGGTGGAAAAGAACACGCCTGGTTGAGTGTGTTTCTGCGTTGGATATTATTTATTGCTTTAGCTAATTAAATGATCGCTTCAAACGGAAGTACTTGAACTTTGTCACCTTCATCTATACCACTTGATTCCATGGGTAAAATAATAAAACAATTTGCGTCTGACATGGAGCGTAAAATGCCTGAGCCTTGTGCACCGGTTTTAATGACTTCATATTGCGTGGGATCATTTTTGTTTTGAGTTAAGATTCCGCGTTGATATTCTATGCGACCAGGTCGTTTTCTTAATTTAGTTTTACAGTTTGCAGCAATCATAAGGGGTGCTTGGTACGAGCAACCTGAAAGCTTTTTAAGTGCAGGTTGCACAAACATATAGAAAGTAACCATCACCGAAACTGGATTGCCCGGTAATCCAAAAAACCATGCATTTTTTATCTTACCAAAGGCAAGTGGGCGACCCGGTTTCATTGCAACTTTCCAAAAGTTTACTTTGCCAATTTTTTCTAATGTTTCTTTAACAAAATCTGCATCGCCGACTGATACACCGCCCGATGTGATGACTACATCAGCTTTATCTGCAGCGTCTATAAATGCAGCTTGAACAGCTTCTTGTTTGTCTTCGATTACGCCTAAATCAACAATCTCAACGCCGAGCTGTGTAAGCATTCCGTGAAGTGTATAGCGGTTGCTATCGTAGATTTGTCCCATTTCAAGTTTGCTGCCTACAGGACGCAATTCATCTCCCGTCGAGAAGAATGCTACGCGTAACTTTTTAACTACATCAACATCACTGATTCCTACAGAAGCAAGTAGACCGATATCAGATGGGGTAAGTAATTTTCCTTGGTTAAGCACTGTTCCACCTATTGGAATATCTTCACCTGCTTGACGTACGTTTTGCCCTGCTTGGTTGGTTTGATCTATATGTATGTTGTCGCCATCTATTTTTACATGCTCTTGCATAATGACCGTGTTAGTACCTTCAGGCATTGCAGCGCCCGTCATAATGCGAATACATTCACCTTGGCTGACTTTTCCTTGGTATGGCCGTCCGGCCCACGCAGTACCGATATTACTTAATGTATTTGTACCTTCTTTAGGTATATCTTCAGAAACAATGGCGTAACCATCCATGGCAGAATTGGTATGCCCCGGCACATTGATAGTGGAAGAAATATTTTCTGCTAAAGTACGATTTAACGCATCACGTATAGGTACATTTTCTGCTGTACTCAACGATTCCATTTGATCAAGAATAAGCTGTAGTGCTAACGTTGCATCCATGGAGTTTGGATCAAAATCATCCTTACAACTGGGATCATGTTTAATAGAATCATTCACGGTAATTTTGGAAGGCATAAAAGTGCTTTTTAATAAACTGAGCTACATTATACGTATAATATAGTTATTATATGAACCTTAATTCTTTGTTAAGGTTCAATCTATCGAAAATAAACATTCACTTATTACTCTAATTATATTTATGAAACAAATTCTTTATTCTATGTTTATACGTAGCCACTATATTGTTATTACTTTTCTGCTATTAATACTATCGTTATCTCTAAGCGCAGAGTGGCAAACAGAAGATGCAGCCATTATGGGAACTACAATTCGTGTCGAAGTTTGGCACAAGGAAGCTAGCGTACGTCAACAAGGTATTGATAAAGTTTTAGAGGAGATGGACCGCGTTAATCGTCTCATGAGTCCTTATATTGAACAAAGTCAATTATCTAAAATTAATAAATATGCTCATGAAGGGCCGGTTGAAGTTGATCGAGATTTATTTGAGTTAATAGAAAAATCACAAGAATTTTCACAACTCACCAATGGTTCATTTGATATCACTTATGCAAGCGTGGGTCACTTATTTGATTACCGTAATGAAGTAAAGCCCACTGAAGAGGAAATCGCTGCGGCAAAGTTATTAATTGATTATAGAAATATAGTGTTAAATCCAGAACAAAAAACTGTTTCATTTTTAAAGCAAGGTGTGAAAATTGATTTAGGTGGTATCGCTAAGGGGTTTGCGGTCGATCGATCAATTAGACATTTACGAGACGTAGGGATTCAGCATGCATTAGTGTCTGCTGGTGGAGATACCCGTTTATTGGGAGATAGGAACGGGCGAGCTTGGTTGGTGGGTATACGTGACCCAGATGATACGGAAGAGGTGATTGTAATGCTGCCATTGCAAGACGAAGCATTGTCTACCTCTGGAGATTACGAACGATTCTTTATTGAAGATGGCAAGAAATATCACCATATCATTCATCCTACGACCGGATATTCAGCTAGCAAGGTGCGCAGTGCATCCATACTTGCAAGTGATTCGACTACCACGGATGCGCTATCGACTAGTATTTTTATAATGGGTGCTAGCAATGGACTTGAGTTGATAGACAGTCTTGATGGAGTAGAGGGTGTTATTGTCGATCAACAAGGCAAATTGTATTACTCACGAGGACTTGAACAAGAACAGCAAAAATCACAAACTTCTTCAAATTGATTAAGCGTGTGATGTGCTTCACACATAACACACTGAATAAATTTCTTCTAATTCTGAACGACAATTATTAATACCATTTGTCCGTTACTTTTAGCCGTTGATACGAGTGTCACGGTTTCTTTCTAATAACCAGAGAATAATCAGCTAAATATAGTCCTTTTAAATCAAGGAGATAGGGCTGTTACGTAAGATTGGTTGTTACCTCAAATAAGTTGATGTTAATGACTGAATCTACGTAAGTTTTTACATAAAGATGGATCTTTATACATTTGCGGAGTTGGTTATGAGAAGGAACTTTAGACATATTTGTACTGCGGTGGTTGCTGTATGTTGTGCGGTAGTTTTACTACCTAGCTGCAAGACTGGATCATCGACTTCATCAGACGGTTTTACGACAGTTAATGGTGATTTTGCAATCGTATATGCTGAAAGAAACTTAGAAGCCGTTGGAGATCCTACAGATGGTGTGACCTTTTCAGCAGGTGGTGACCTTATGTATAAGGACGCTTCCATTCCCGTAATTCTACCCATAAACATTACCTCAGCTTATACACAAGGCCAAGGAGATGTGTCTGATCCTTCAGTAAACTTTGATGCAACTAAAGTAGTTTTCTCAATGCGTGGACCTAATGATGAAACGTTTAGCCTGTGGGAAATGGATGTTGCTACCAAAGTATATTCACCTTTGTTGAACGATGCGGTTGCATCTGAATTTGGTGATGATGTTGACCCCGCATACTTACCTGATGGACGCATTGTATTTAGTTCAAATCGTCAAAAGCGTATGCAAGAGATGTTGCAAGAACAGAATATTGAAAGACATAAAACATTAGATGAGTATGAGAGAGAGGCAGCTCTACAATTGCATGTGTTGGATCCTGCTACACAAGAAATTACACAGATTTCATTTAACCAAAGTCATGATCGTAATCCTACTGTACTTAAAGATGGACGCATTATGTTTAGTCGCTGGGATCACTTAGCGAATAAAAACCATTTTCCAATCTTTACGGTAAATCCTGACGGTACTGATCTGTTTGTATTATATGGAGCGTTTAGCCCAGGTAATTCATTGCTACATCCAATGGAACAAAAGAACGGAAGAATTATGTCTACTGTAATGCCTTTGTCTGGAACAGACGAAGGTGGAAGTATTGTTTCAATTGACACGGCTAACTACTCAGAAAATTGTGAACCGGCTCCAGGTGTGCCGGCGGGTTGTAATGGTCAAGTCAATATGTACTTTAATAATCAGGCAGTAACGTTTGATGGAAGCTTCTCTCCTGGTGGTCGATATTCAACACCAATGCCTTTATGGGATGGAACTAACCGTGCCATCGTATCGTACGCAATTGCCCCTAATGCAAATTTTGGTGGAATTCCTACTGAAACTCATCCATTTAACGGTTCTGTCAAACAAGTGTTTGGTCCAACCAAATATCAAATTTGGATGCTAGATTTTAATTCGCAAGTGGCTCGTGTTGTGCAGGTAGATTCACCTGGAAAAGCATTGGTAGATCCTGTGCCATTATTTCCGCGTGCATTAAGTGATTACCCTTCTATTATTCCTAACAAGCCAGTTGATTTAAACATGGTGGCTGAGCCAAATGGTTTGGGTGGACAGGGAATGGGTGTGCTAGGAGTGCGCTCGGTCTATCACACAGATTTCTTAGATATTATGGGCGATAGTGTTTTGGTACCCGGTTTAGGTGAAAACATTCCTAAAAATGGTGGTGAGCCGAACTTATTAGCGATGAAAGATCCTAATAACGCGAGTTATTTAAATCGGCCTGGTTACTTTGCGCGTGTAACACGTGCTTTGCCTACACCTCCTGGAATTTCAAGAAGTGCAATTGGTCGAACTAACTTTGAAATGCAGGAAGTACTTGGATATGTGCCTGTCGAGCCTGATGGGTCTGTATTAGCAAAAGTACCTGCAGATTCTGCTTTAACTATTAGCGTTTTAGATAAAGATGGCCGTGCATTCCAGACGCATACTAACTGGTTGCAAGTTCGCCCTGGTGAGACACGTACCTGTAATGGTTGTCATTCACCAAGACGTGCAATTGGCTCAATTAATGTTGCTCCTATTGCAGGAAGTCATGTAAATGCACTGGGTGCAGAGACAATGGCGGAAACTAGAACACGACTGAATAATCAAGTTGCACCTAGTTTAAACCCACTCACCGCAGACTTTACGGAATTTTGGTCTAACGGTTTGGAGGAAGATATTAAGTTGAGTCTTGATAATTTAGTTACTCCTATTCCTGTAAATGGACGCATTGATTATGTTGAACATATTCAACCATTATGGGACAGAGATCGTGGTGCTAATACTTGTGTCAGTTGTCACAGTAATGCTTTATTAGCGGACCCAATCTCTGCTGGTTTAAGTTTAGAAGGTGGTGTGCCAGGCGCTGGTGGCCATGTCATTTCTTATACAAACTTAATGATTGGCCCTTATAAACTTGATGAAAATGGCGTGCCATTACCTCCTGTTGTTAGTGAGAGTGGTCGAGTTACGTTCCCTCGTAGTCGAGCTTTAGTTCGAGTTGGTAGTTCAAGAAATAGCTCTCGAACAAGTCATTTGGTTGAAACTATTTATAACTCTAACCTGCGTGCAGGTGGTAGTTTTGCACTAGGGGTTACTGATCACGCTTCAATGCTAACTGCTGATGAGAAATGGCTTATCTCAACTTGGGTGGATATTGGTGCGCAATATACGAATGAGCCTTATGAGCTTGTAAACGGCCAGTATGTTGTTCGTGATGCTATTGTTTCAAGTAGAGGAGTTGATCGACAAGTATTTAATGATCAAATACATCCTATCCTTCAATCTGAATGTTTAGCTTGTCACCAGCCAGATGGGTTTGGTGGAGATTCAACTGTAGATCCAGTTGAATTTGCCGATGAGAATGATGAAGCCGATGAATTTAATCGATTTGTACTAACAGGTAATCAATCGGGTGACTTTAATGTTACGCGTGCGATGATCAATAATTTATGTGATCCGCAGAATAATGATCTTCTGTTACGTCCAATTTCTAACGGAGTTGCGCCAAATCTGCCTCATGCGCAAATACTTGTGGACATCAATGATCCATTAAGTGCCACTCAGCCGGTATTTTCAGACACCGGTCCAGGATCCTCCTATGACACGATTTTGACCTGGATTACGATGGGTGCAGCTAGTAATCCAACCTGTCTAAATTAGTAAATAAAACAGAGGTTTGTCGTGCAATCAATATTGCGACTGGTGCTACTAGTCGCGATAGCACCAATCATATTTTTATCAGGATGTGACAGTACATCCAACGAATCGCTCCCTAATAGCGGGGTAAGTCTATGCATAAATCTTTATGAGATGTGTGTAGAGCCTATATTACATAATCCAACCGCAACCGGTGATTCTTGTTCACAGGCAGGTTGTCATAACCCACCAGTTGGACAAGACGGGTTCTTTCTTTATAACCCACCATCACCTGCAGAATTAATGACAAACAATTTCCCTCAAGTGGAAGCTCGCACACTGAATAATGATTTATTACTCAGCAAAGCTTCTGGAGGCGCGGGTCATGGTGGTGGCAAGCAATTCAATGTGGGTGATCTTTGTTACAACACCATTGCTGAATGGAGAGCTATTGCGGCACCCACGGATGGCTCGGCATGTACAGCAACTATTACTAATTGTGCTTTAGCTCCTGCTCTAATCGCTACCTGCGGTCTGTAACTAATAACTAATGAAATTTCTAAAACATAATATGGCTAAGTACGAAATGAGTAAGCTTGTAACTCACTTATTTACAGTGCTTTTATTTTTAGCACTAGCTGCGATGCCGTTTTCTAATGCATTTGCAGAAAAAGAATTTCAACGTGTAAAAATTGTTGATCCATATGTTGAACTGCATACAGGACCTGGTCGTGGTTATCCGATTTTCCATGTTATCAAACGACATGATTGGATCGATATCATGAAGCGTAAAACGGATTGGTTTAAAGTTAAAAATGACCGTGGTGTAGAAGGTTGGGTAAGTCGCGCGCAAATGGAACAAACCTTAACGGTTGCAGGCATTCCAAAATCCTTTAGAGACGTTTTGTACGATGATTACCTGCATAGGCGTATCGAGTTTGGTATTTCTACTGGTGAATTTGACAGTGACCCGATGGTGTCAGCACGTCTCGCGTATAAATTTACAGAAAATATCGCACTTGAATTTCAAGTTTCTAAAGTAGCAGGAAAATTATCCAGTTCAGATATTTATGCTGTTAATTTAGTTTCAACACCGTTCCCTGATTGGCGCTTAACACCTCACTTTACGATTGGTTATGGTCGCTTTGAGAACGAGCCCAAAGGTGCGCTAGTACAAAATATAGAAACGGAAGACGATTTAGCAAATTTCGGGATTGGGATGCGTTATTACTTAACTAAAAGATTCTTTTTGCGTGGTGATTATCGACGTTACATTGTTTTATCTGAGGATGATAGAAATGATGAGTTTGATGAATTCAGCGCAGGAGTTTCGTTCTTTTTTTGATGCTTAACTTATAGGACATAGCATGAAAGTTAAATTATTACTGATTTTATTATTCATATTCATTCTGCAGCCTGTTCATGCAGAAGATGATGCACCTGAGCCGGAATCGACGCAGGAGCAAGTCATTGAGCCAGATATTTATCGTAGAGATGTAGTTGTTCCACGAATTGATACTGAAAATTTCGAGCTAACTGCATATTACGGTGTATTAGATGTTGAAGACTTTGGTACAGAGCCAAGTTATGGATTACGTGTTGCTTATCATGTAACAGAAGACTTCTTTATTGAAGGTTCTGTAGGTGCTTCGGAAGCTTCTGATGAGACATTGGAGAATTTAACTACATTCAATATTTTGCAAAATGAAGATATTAATTATTACAACGTATCCATTGGTTACAACATATTTCCAGGTGAAATATTTTTAGGTCGAAATTATGCAATGACCAGTACTTTTTACCTGATGTTTGGAGTAGGCAACGTCGAATTTAATGATGAAGATGAGTTTGCATATAACTTAGGGTTTGGGATGAAAGTGCTTCCCACGGATTGGTTGTCACTGCGATTAGATGTGCGAGATATTGTTTATGAGACAGACTTATTAGGGGATAACGAATTCACTAATAATTTCGAAATCACAGGCAATATTGGTGTGTTCTTTTAAACAGAATGATGATTGAAATAACTAAATATTCAATGGAATGAAATGTTATGAGTAAAAAACAACTAATTATTGCAGTAACTGTATTTTTAGTTACTAGTTTTATCAGTGCAGTAGGGTTTGCAAAAATAAAGGCAGATAGTGCGCCAGACTTTGTTTTGAAAAGTGATTCAGGAAAAAATGTTCGCTTAAGTGAACTTAAAGGCAGAGTAGTAATGTTAAATTTTTGGGCTACATGGTGCGGGCCTTGTACTGAAGAAATTCCATATTTGAATGAACTGCATGAATCGTTAGACCCATACGATTTTGAGTTGCTTGGTATTAATCTAGATGAAGATCAATCAAAAGCAATGTTTCTAGCTAAAAAATTAGACGTTAATTTTCCTGTTTTATTTGATACTGAAAAAGAAGTGAGTAGGAGTTTTGATATTAAAGCGATGCCTACAACAATCATAATTGATCGTTCTGGAAAAGTTAGGCATATCAATCATGGTTTTAAGAAAGGTTATATAGAACGTTATCACAAACAGATTCAAGCATTAAGGAAGGAATGATATATGTTCCTAAATATTAAAAAATTATTATCCACATCTATACTTTTGATGTTGATGTTAACAATGACTGCATGCTCGTCTTTCAGTCTTCCGAGTTTGCCCGATATAGAACCGTGGGTGGCTCCATATGAGCGTGAATATCTTGCAGACCCTATTATGAGTTTCAATAAAGACCCGCTTTCTAATAAATATAGACAACATGTTTTCAATACACGTGAAGGTGCTAAAGGTGCTGGTTATGCACATGGCGGTGGTTGCGGTTGTAACTAAATATAAATAATGAAAAATTCAATCTATAAAAAATATCTTCTTGTTCTACTTCTTCTGGCATTTGGTCATCAGAATGTATTAGCAGAAGTTTTGCCTGAAGAAAGAGCAGATATTGGTTATCACTATTATGATGGTGGTGGTGTAGAAGTTGATGGTGCAACCATGTTGGTACGTAAAAATTTCTCTGGAAAGTATTCAGTTTATGGTGGTTATCACCACGACAGTATTAGTGGCGCATCTCCCGATGTTTTAGCGGGTGCAAGTGAATACTCTGAAGAACGTAATGAATACACCTTGGGTGGAACGTATTTATACGACAACACGTTAATGGATCTCTCATATACCCATAGTGATGAAGATGACTATGAGTCAAACATGGTCAGTTTTGATGTTTCTCATGAAGCATTTGGAGCAATGACTAAAGTAAATATTGGTGCATCAGTAGGATCAGATGATGTGGAGCGAAGTGATTTACCAAGCTTTGCAGAAGACTTAGATCGATATTCGTTTAGAGCAGGAATTTCTCAAGTAATTACTAAGACATTTGTAATGGCATTAGATTATGAGGCTACAGTTGAAGAAGGTTTTTTGAATAACCCTTATAGATTTGTTTTTGTAAATGGGGTCTCTCAAGGCAGTGGTTCAGAAGAGTATCCAGATACCCGCACTGGACAAGCTTATTCTATAAAGGGTATTAAATATTGGCAGCACCGAGCCTCAACCTCTCTCGGCTATCGGTTTTATAGGGACACTTGGGATATTACCTCCTCTACTGTAGATCTTAATTACTCACAATACATTGGAAATCAATGGGTTGTTGATGTTTATGGCCGTTATTACACACAGGATGAAGCAGATTTCTTCAGTGATAACTTCAGCTCTAGATTGAGATATATGGCGAGAGATAAAGAGCTCAGTTCATTTGATAGTTTTGCAGTTGGGGGTCGTGTTCGATACGACATATTTAAAGATTATAAATACTTTAGAGCAGTTTCGTTAAATCTAGCAGTTGAGTATCTGGATTATGATTATGACGATTATTCAGGGATTGAATCGGTTGCGGATGTGGGCAGCTTGGGTAGTGGATATACGTTTGATGCAACCACTATTCAATTTTATTTATCAGCATGGTTTTAAATGAATTTGATGAGTTTAAGTTTGTGGAGAAAACTTATGTATAAGAAGTTTGTTTTATTTGTCGCTATATTTTTGCTTTCATATGTTTGTAGTGTTGGTGCAGGCATTGATGATCTGAATGCGAGTGAAGACCAAGATTTTCAAGGCTTAGATGAAGATATTCAGGTTTTGAAAGAAGAGGTGCTCGAGTTAAATCGTGATCTTTATATTTTGGAAGAAGAGCTTTTATATCCTTCGAGTACACAAGTCGCTGTATATGTTTCAGTTGACGTTGGTGATTTCTTTGATTTGGATTCAGTACAAGTAACGTTAAATGAAAAAGTGGTTGCTAATTATTTATATACCGAACGTGAAGTAGATGCGTTATTACGTGGCGGCGTACATCAAATCTATATTGGTAATTTGCCATCAGGTGAGCATGAATTAGTTGCATATTTTGTAGGCAAAGGACCTAAGGGTAGAGATTTTAAACGAGGTGCAAATCGAATTATAGCTAAAGGATTAGGTGCCAAGTATTTAGAGTTAAAAATTACTGATCGTACTCCAAAACATCAACCTGACTTTGTTGTTAAAGAGTGGGAATAAAGTATTAAATGTTGTTCGCCAGGTTAAAAATATTGAGTATCTATAAAGCCAAGATGACCTTGGCTTTTTGTATGTTTGTGCTTTCATTACTTGCAGGTGCATCAAGTGCAAATATAGAGCAACCTAATATTATTAAAGATCTTCATTATGGAGAAGTGTTATTTCACTTCTATCAAGAAGATTATTTTACTTCAATTGTTCATTTGTTGGCAGCACGTGAGTTAAATAGAACTTCAAATCATGTTCCTGATGATGAGTTGTTGTTGGGCGGTATTGATCTTTCTTATGGTTTGCATAAGGAAGCTGCAAGAATATTCGATAAATTACTTCAAGGGAATGTGCGCGATGCCATTAAGAATCGTGCTTATTATTATCTTGCGAAAATATACTATCAACGTGGATACATTGATGAATCGGCGGACTTTTTAAATAATGTTAGTGGTCCTGTGCAAGAAAGTGTATTTGGAGAGCTAAAGTTGTTAACTGGGCAAGTTTATATGGCCCAAGGTAAATATGCAGCCGCAATAAATAGTTTAGATAATTGGAAAGCCCCTAAAAACTATAAAAATTATGCAAATTACAACTTGGGTGTGGCTTACACAAAGCATGGCAATGTTGATAAAGGAATCGAACATCTCAAAAAGGTAGGCAAGCTTAAAGCTAAAACAGAATCTATGCGCACACTTAGAGATCGTGCAAATCTTGCTTCTGGTTTAACATTAATTCAAAACGACCGCCCAGCTGATGCCGTAAAATATTTAGAGAGAGTTCGCTTAGATGGACTTTATTCAAATTTGGCATTGCTTGGTATTGGTTGGGCAAATACTAATGCTGACAGGCATGGTGCAGCTCTAGCGCCATTGCAAGAACTGCGCAATCGAAGTGCCTATCATTCTGAGGTGCAAGAAGGTGTTTTAGCTTTAGCGCATGCATACAAAGAAATGGGTCTGCATGGTAGAGCGGTACAAGCATATGAGAATGCGGCTGATATCTATGTAGAAGAAGCCAAAGAACTTTCTTTTGCAGCGCATGAAATTGAAAGAGGTGTTTTGGTTGATGCACTTTTAGACCGTACTAAAGGCGGACCACAAATGGGGTGGTTTTGGACGCTTAGAGATCTGCCTGAGTTACCTGAAGTTAAATATTTCACTGAGCTTTTGGCTGAACATGAATTCCATGAAGCATTGAAAAACTTCCGAGACCTACTATTTCTGAAGAAAAATTTACGGCATTGGGATGAAAATATATCCATATATCTAACGATGTTAGATACGCGCAAGGCGCGATATCAAAAATATTTACCTCTTGTAGAAAAACGACTTAGTGGATTGGATCTAAGCAAGTTGCAAGCGCAACAAGATACTTTGTCATTTGTATTGAATGAAATTGAGAATGATAATGCTTTTATTCAATTAGCCACTACTGAAGAAAAGCGAAAACTTAATGAGATTGATGAACTCGAGCAACGCTTAGAATTATTAAAACTTCAAGAACCAGATAATAATAAGATTGCGCAAATGAGTGAAAAAATTTCATTGATGCGTGGAATTATGAGATGGCAAATACATAATGCATACATCGAACGTAGTTGGAATCATAAGCAAGAAGTCTCTGAGATAGAAAAGCATTTATCTATTACACCTGAGAAAAGTGCGTCAATTAAGAGTGCGATAACTGAAAGTGTAGAAAAATTTGATGCATTTGAAGTGCGCATACTTGCATTACATAAAGAGATTAAGAGGTTAATTCCAATAGCAGACCGTATATTTGAAGAACAATCTCGTTATCTCGAACATGTAGCAGTTAAAGAACTTAAGCAACGAGAAAAGATTTTAGCGGGCTATGAAAAACATGCTCGTTATGCTCTCGCATCTTCTTATGATGCGGCAGCATCAACAATTCCTGGTAAAAGTGCATCTGATGTAGAAGATGCTAGTTCTGATAAGTCAAAAAAATGGTGGAAGTTATGGTAAGACTTGCACATAAAGTAATTATATTTATAACTGTAACGTTGTTCGTAGTTGCATGTGGTAGTTTTGGTGGTAATAGAGGCGATACCATAGGTAGTCTTAATAAGAAACGTGCTGATGTTAAAGATGATGTACCTGTAGTAAGTAGTCGTACTAAAGCGATAAGTCAGTATAGAAAGCTTGTAAATGAAGATCCTAATAATGTTCATCCAGAAGTGTTACGCAGATTGGGTGATTTGCGTATGGAAGAAACAGAAGATCAAATGGCAGAAACTGTTCAGTTGCCTGATAAAAATACTTATGGTGAAACCATCAAACTCTATGAAGATGTTTTATCAAAGCATTCGACTTATCCAAATAGAGACCGTGTCTTATATCAATTGTCTAGAGCTTATGAGCTTACTGGGCAGCATGAAAAAGCACTTAAAGCATTGGATCAATTAGTATATGAATATCCAGAATCTAACTACTTTGGTGAAACACAATTTAGGCGAGCTGAAATTTTATTTGTTGAGAAACAATATGCACAAGCAGAAGATGCGTATGAATCTGTAATTAAAAAAGGACCAGAAGGTAGATTCTATATTCATTCATTATATAAGCATGGTTGGTCGCATTTTAAACAAGTTGATTATGATTATGGAATTCCATCGTTTAATACCGTGCTCGATAGCTTATTAATCGCGGGCGTTAAAGAAGAAGAGATTGCTCAATTAACTCAACCAGACCAAGAATTATTAGATGATACCCTTAGAGCAATAAGCTTAAGTTTTGCTTATTTAGGTGGACCAGAAGAGTTATCAAAGTTTTATGCTGAGTCTGGTAGACAGCCTTACGAAATCCTAGTTTATGAAAGATTAGGCACACAATACTTAGAAAAGAGACGTTGGAGTGATGCTGCTAATACGTATCGTCAATACGTCGAAACACATCAATATAGTCCTAAAGCACCTCATTTCCAGATTAAGTCAATCGAGGCATATAAGAAAGGTGAATTTCCTTCCGAAGTCCTGAGAGCCAAAAAGCAGTTCGTAGTTGATTACAATCTTAAGGCTGAATATTGGACGCATAATGATGTTACACAATCAGACGATATCGTTGCATTTTTAAAGTCGAATATTACCGATCTCGCTAAACACTATCATTCGATTGCTCAAAAAGAGCGTAAGAAGCCTAAAGAATACTATGATGAAGCAGCAACCTGGTATACAGCATATTTAGAATCATTTCCTGAAGATGAAAAAGCATCAGAGATGAATTTTCATCTTGCCGATGTTCATTATGAAACTAAGCAATATGCTAAAGCGGTGCAAGAGTATGAAAAAACAGCATATGGCTATAAAAAACATCCTAAGTCTGCTGAGTCTGGTTATGCGGCTATCATTGCGTATAACGAATGGTTAAAGGTAGAAAGTCAATCTGCACAGCAATCTGCGATTAAAAACCAATTAATTGATAGCAGTTTCCAGTTTACTGAAAACTTCCCTGAGCATCCTGAAGTGGCAAAAGTTATGACGGTTACTGCTGAAGAATTGTATGCACGAAAAGATTATTCACGTGCAACAAAGGCATCAGACATTATTATTAATGATCATTCTAATGCAGATAAGAAATTGGTGTTATCGGCTTGGGCAGTTAAAGCAAACTCTGCATTTGATACATCGCAATATGGTGCTTCTGAGAAAGCATATATTGAAGCTTTAAATAGGGTGGAAGCTAATGAAGATTTACGCAACCCATTGAAAGACAGATTAGCAGCATCCGTTTACAAACAAGGTGAAGCAAGTAAAAAAGCTGGTGATCTCGAAACTGCTGTGTCCCATTATTTAAGAGTAGGTCAAGTAGTTCCTGATGCTGAGATTCGTGCAACTGCTCAATATGATGCAACAGCAGCACTATTAGAGTTAGAGGATTGGAATCGTGCTTCGAGCACTTTGGAAGATTTTCGGTTCCGATATCCTGATCATGAGTTGCAAGAAGATGTGACTCAAAAACTAGCTGTTTCATATGATAAGGGTGGTCAACATATCAAGGCTGCAAAAGAATATGAGGCTATTGGTACTAATTCTAAAGACCCGACTCTAAAACGGGAAGCACGTCTTCAAGCAGCTGAGTTATATGGAAAAGGTGGTGACTTTTATGGTGCTGAGCAAAGCTTGATTGCTTACGTGAAAGAACATCCCAAACCAACAGAGCCTGCTATGGAAGCTATGCAGAAGCTTGTTGATATGTATACGGAACGTAAATATATAGATGATAAATTAAGTTGGCAGAGCAAAATTATCGATGCAGATGCGAGAGCAGGCTCTGAAAGAAGTGATCGCACTAAGTTTTTAGCTGCAAACGCTACACTAGATCTTGCTAAGCCCGAATATGATGCATTCAGTCAAATATTCTTACTTCATCCATTAGAAAAAAACTTAAAACTTAAAAAGAAGCAAATGCAAGTAGCATTAGATGCTTATGAGGCTGCAAGTAATTACAAAGTACAGCAAGTTACCACCGCTGCAACTTATTGGTCAGCAAAAATATACCAAGATTTTGCTATTTCTATGATGGAATCCGATCGTCCTTCAGGCCTTTCTGCCGAAGAGTTCGATCAATATGAAATCTTGTTAGAAGAACAGGCATATCCGTTTGAAGAACAAGCTATTGAAATTCACGAGTTAAATGCTTCACGAATAAGTGATGATGTATATGATGAATGGGTTAAGAAAAGCTTAGCGGAACTAGCGGTATTGTCGCCTGCACAATATGTTAAAGCTGAAAGGAGTGAAGATCTTGTTCAGAATATTTATTAAAAATTTATTTATTAATTTTGTTGTGGTTATATTTGTCATGACGCTTGCAAGTTGTGCAAGTGTGCCAAGTCTAAAAAAATCAAATACTGCTTCTAAAAGCAATGTTAAAAATGAAAAGTCAGATAATAGTGCGGCAGGTAAGATATTAGCGCAACCAAATTTTAGAATTAGTAAAAAAACTGCAAGTGCATATAACGCTGCATTGAAACACATGCGTGCAAAGAATTATGATACCGCTATATCTGAAATGCAGAATGTTGCAAAAATGGATCAGCGTATATCGGGTCCTTGGGTAAATATTGGCGTCGCTCATAAAGAACTAGGTCAGGTAGAAAAAGCAAAATCTGCATTTGAGAAAGCATTATCCATTAATCCGAAGAATCCATATGCATTGAATCAGCTTGCTATTTTGAAGCGAGAAGAGGGTGCTTTTGATGTCGCCGAAAAGCTGTATCGACAAGCATTGTCCACATATCCGGATTATGAAAACGCTCATCTGAATTTGGCTATTTTGTGTGATGTCTATTTAAAGAAAATAGACTGTGCTCTTGGCCATTATCAAGAATATTTAACCTTATCTGGTGGACAAGATAAACAGGTTGTCGCCTGGATGTCACAGTTAAAGAAGCAAGGCAGTTAAGTAAGCTTAATTGGATAGATAATGACAAAACTTATAAAAAATTCATTAATACTCATTGCATTATTGCAAGTGAGCAACATCTCAATTGCAGAAGATGAAGTGCCAGGGTACGCCCCTGAATTAGAAGGTATTGATGTTATCGGTAATCGGGAATTACCTAAGGCGCTAGTTATTGTGCCGTGGAAAGCGCCAGAACCGGGTGATCTGGATGGATCTCCTTTGCAAAGTTTAATAGATGAAGTGCTTGGGCCTGTAGACAAGGACGTGCACAAGAGAAAAGTAAGTTACTACGAACAATATTATTGATAGTAGTTTTTGTGCTAGCTATTCACTTATAAGTTTATAGCTGGTTTTAATTAAAGCGTTTAACGCTAAGGAGCAAAAAATGGAAGAGAACGGGTCAGAAATCATCACTACAGGTGATTCAGAGACTATGTTGATGGATGGTGCAGAAATGTTGGCCACTCCAGAAGTGCATGATCCTAGTCTATATGAAACTGTAGTTACATTTTTCCAAACTGGTGGGCCATTTATGGTGCCTATTGCAATCATTCTTGCAATTGGTATTGCAATCGCTGTTGAAAGATACCTATATCTTTCTGCATCTCGTGCACGTAATACACTTGCATGGAACAAGATGCAATCAGCATTGGCAACAGGAAACGTCTCTCAAGCGATGGGTTTTGCTGAAAAATCTAAAGCAGCTGTAAGTCGTATTATACATTACGGTTTTCAACGTGCGAAGACATCAAGGCGTCGTGATGATGTTGAAATTGCGATGGAAGAAGGTTTGATGGAAGTATTGCCTAAACTTGAGAAGCGCACACACTACTTAGCTACTTTTGCAAATATTGCAACATTATTAGGGTTGCTTGGAACCATTATTGGTTTGATTGGTGCATTTACTTCAATTGCTGAAGCAAATCCTGCAGATAAAGCTGACATTCTTTCTGCAAACATCTCTGTAGCCATGAACACTACTGCATTTGGTCTAATGGTTGGTATACCACTATTGTTAATGCATGCGTGGTTATCTACTAAGACAACAGAAATTATAGATAGTCTTGAAATGGCTTCTGTAAAAGTTCTGAATTTTGTTACAGATCGAAAACCTGCAGAAGCTTAACTAATACGTTTGGGTACTTAACATGCTGAATAAAAGACGTTTTCGTAGACGCACTACTAAACAAGATGCAGAACTGAGTGTTACACCATTCATGAATTTGATGGTGATCTTGGTTCCATTTTTGTTGATCATGTTAGTGTTTGCCAAGATAACGGTTTTAGAATTGCAACTGCCTGCAGCCTCCGATAACTCGGTGCCGGATGAAAAGCGACTTGTTTTAGAAGTGATCATCAAGGAAGACCGTCTAATCGTGCAAGATAAAAACCATAACTTCAGAGGGTATCAAATTGATAAAACTGAAGATGGATATGATGTATTGAAACTTTCTGAAACCTTGCAGGCTGTTAAATATAAATACCCAGATAATGTCGCGGCCTCAATATTACTTGAGCCTGAAATTGGTTATGAAAGTCTAGTATTAGTAATGGATGCTGTACGTGCTATCGATCTTGAAGATGAGGCTGGTAAGTTTACACGTTCAGAATTATTCCCTGAGATTTCATTGGGCGATGCTCCCGTCTCATAAAATATTAGGGAATTTAAGGCTTAATTAATAGGAAATCAATGTGAATGACCGAAGAATAAAGCGCATGGAACGTCAACATGGACGTAACAAGCAACCACCATTTAACGTAGTGTCGTTAATGGATATCTTTACTATTTTAGTATTCTTTTTATTGGTAAATACAAATGAAATCACGCCATTGCCGAATCCTAAAGGCATTGAAATGCCAGAATCAATTTCAGAGGTCACTCCACAAGAGTCAGTAGTTGTCATGCTTAGTAATGAAGCTGTTCGACTTCAAGGCGAAGACGTTATTACGATAGAAGAAGTAATGAAAGAAAATTCGACTGAAGTTTCATTGTTTGTAGAGAAGTTAAAGCAGCTCGCAAATGAAGTTGAGCCAGAATCTGAAGAAGATCCAGAGCGTGAAGTAACAATTATGGGTGATAAGGAAGTGCCTTATAAAGTTTTAGATCGTGTAATGCGTTTATGTGCGACGCATGCAGGATTTTCCAAAATATCACTTTCTGTAATTCAAAAAGAAACACAATTAGAGTCCCAAATAGAGTCTTAAATTATGGCCGCTTCAATAGCAAATTCATATTTCCCGCAAGATTTACCTTGGACGATTCAACAGGATCAACAGAGTCGATTTAATAAATTATTGCGATGGTCTGTTGCTTCAATAATATTCCTTGCATTTTTGTTTGCATTTCTACCTCTGCCTGAACCAGAAGAAATAGAAAAGCCCGAACCAGAACGATTAGTGAAGTTAATTCCAAAAGTAGAAGTTCCAATACCTCCGCCGCCTAAAGTGGTGCCGGTGCAAAAAGTTAAACCTAAACCTAAACAGCAGGTTAAGCCTAAGCCACAACCTAAAAAGGAACCAATTAAAACAGCAGCGCAACCTAAAAAGGCTCCTGTACCCACTAAATCTGCTAAAGAAGTGGCTGCTAGTTCTGGGTTGTTGGCAATGAAAAATGAATTATCTGATATTAAAAATGCTTCTTCTTCAGCTGCTTTAGGTGAGCGTTCACTTAATAAGAGTGGTACCTCAGGCAAAGCTACACAACGATCTTTAGTAACAAAGAATTATGGTAAAGCGAGTGGCGGTATTAATACTGCTGCATTGAGTACAAGTACGGGTGGTAATGGTTTGGGAGGTCGTTCTGCGGGTCAAGTAGGTGGTGTTGACGGTTTGGGCGGAGGTGGTGGCACCGGGTCAGGTGGTGGTGACGGCTCTGGCAATGGTGATGGATCAGGTTATGGAAAAACACGTGATTTGGAAAAAATTCAGATTATGTTTGATCGCAATAAGAGTGGTTTGTTTACACTTTATAATCGCGAGTTACGACAAGATGCATCATTGCAAGGTAAAGTTGTATTGAAGATTACCATTGCACCATCAGGGAAAGTAACAAGTGCAAGTATAGTTTCAAGCCAACTTGGAAACCCAACACTTGAAAATAAAATTATACAACGCGTAAAGTTAATTAATTTTGGCGCTGAAGATGTTCCGTCTTATACATTCAATTACCCGATTGATTTCTACCCTGTATAAATATAATGGACCAGCATTAATATTGCTGGTCTTTTTATTATTTATACCAGCACATTCTTTTGCAAAACAGCCTGAGTGGGTGTTAAGTGGCACTTTTTTAGATGAGAGTAATGCACATGCTATGTTTGTTGATAATGATGGGAATGAGCTTTTATTAACGCTAGGTGACAAAATTCAAGGTTGTAAGCTGCTGGGTGTATTGCAAGATTCAGCAAAACTTTATTGCGCAAATAGCGAATATATATTGTCTTTACGGAATAGTGTCGGTGATATTATTCTGCAAGCGCAATACGAAGAGGCAAGGGAAAATAGCAAAACTATTGTATTGTCAAAATCCGAGCTCACTGACTATGTAAATCAAAAGCAAAAATTGGTCTCAGAAATAGGCTTTTTGCCAATAGTCGAAGATGAGAAAGTAACGGGATTTGCTCTGTCAAAAATCCGACCAGATACAAAAGCTGCCTCTCTAGGCTTATTCAATGGTGATGTAATTAAAGTAGTCAACGACATACCCGCTTCTGATCCGGAGTTTATGCAAAGAATTCAGGAATTATCTGAAGTGCCGGAGGTAACGATTCAAGTGGATCGCAATGGTAAATTGATGGCTTATACTTATATAATCGACTAATTATAAAAAAAAGATATAAATAAATTTATTAATATCAATTAATTGCATAATATTATTAATGTATATTATCTTGATAAAGTATCTAAACTTCTATTTTTAAAGTACATGCAACTTGCATGTTTAAATATCATTCTTGTCTTGTACGTTTAACCTCACGGTTACGGTCTATTGCAGTACAATATTCTTAAACATTAAATAACTGCCCTAGGCATCAGAGGATCTATCAATGACATTACTCGTTTGGTTAATAGCAATAGGGGCATTGGCTTTTGGGTTAGCTAAAGCCAAATGGTCATTTGCCGTTTGGACCGTTGTAATCGCGGGTGCTCTACTTGCACTTACTCTGTCTCCTTTTTTAGGTGGAATTGCGGCTTGGGTTTTATGGATTCTATTCATTCCACTTGCGTTACTTAATGTCACTAGCCTACGTATACCAATATTAAGTAAACCTATGTTGGCTTATGTAAAGCGTATTCTTCCTCCTATGTCACAAACTGAACGCGATGCTATTGAAGCGGGTACAGCGTGGTGGGAAGCAGAATTATTTCGAGGTAACCCTGAATGGGATCAACTTCTTAATCATAATGTCTCAGAATTATCGACAGAAGAACAGGCGTTTCTAGACGGTCCAGTAGATCAATTATGCTCGATGATAGACGATTGGGAAGTTACGAATGAATTAAACGATTTAACGCCAGAGACCTGGGATTTTATTAAAAAGAATAAATTCTTGGGTATGATTATTCCTAAAAAATATGGTGGTTTAGAATTTTCAGCGATTGCACACTCAGCTGTTGTGATGAAGATTTCAACACGAAGTGGCACAGCAGGTGTTTCGGTGATGGTGCCAAACTCTTTGGGCCCAGCTGAATTACTTTTGCATTACGGTACAGAAGAACAAAAAGATCACTATCTACCGCGCTTAGCGATAGGGGAGGAGATTCCATGTTTTGCTTTAACTGGTCCAAGTGCAGGTTCTGATGCAGGTGCTATTCCTGATACAGGTGTAGTTTGTAAAGGGATGCATGAAGGGAAAGAAGTTTTGGGCTTACGGTGTAATTGGGAAAAACGTTATATCACTCTAGGTCCTGTCGCCACAGTATTGGGATTAGCATTTAAAGCATATGACCCAGATGGTTTGATTGGTGATCAAGAGGATCTTGGTATCACTTGTGCATTAATACCAACCACCACACCCGGTGTTGAAATTGGCAATCGACATAACCCATTAAATTCTGCATTTCAAAACGGTCCAAACTGGGGTAAAGATGTATTTATTCCAATGGACTGGATTATAGGTGGACAGAACCAAATTGGTAAAGGTTGGAGAATGTTGGTGGAGTGCTTGTCAGTGGGTCGTGGAATATCTTTGCCTGCATTAGGAACTGGTGCAGGAAAGTTTGCGAGTTATATGACGGGTGCCTATGCAGCGATTCGTAAGCAATTCAATGTGCCAATAGGTAAGTTTGAAGGCGTTGAAGAAGCGCTTACAAGGATTGGTGGTATAACTTATATGATGGAATCGGGACGTAGGTTGACTGCATCTGCTATTGATCATGGAGAAAAACCGTCAGTTGTCACTGCAATACTCAAATACCATAATACTGAAGGCATGCGTCAAGTGATTAACGATGCAATGGATGTGCATGGTGGACGAGGCATATGTATTGGGCCAAGTAATTATCTTGCTAGAGCGTATCAATCAATACCCATTAGCATAACGGTAGAAGGTGCGAATATTTTAACTCGCAGTTTAATTATTTTTGGTCAAGGTGCGATGCGTTGTCACCCACACTTAATTGAAGAAGTAACTGCAGCATCACTTGAAAATAAAGAAGAGGGGTTAACCCGATTTGATCAGGCGTTATTCAAACACTTAGGGTATGCGGTGTGTAATGGGGCAAGATCTTTTTTATATGGGTTAACACGAAGTCGTTTAGCTACTAGTCCCATTCAAGGGCCAACACGCGGATATTTTAAACGTTTGGCAAGAATGAGTGCGAGTTATGCATTTGTATCTGACTTTGCCATGTTGTTTTTAGGGGGCGGTCTTAAGCGTAAAGAAAAGCTTTCTGGACGATTTGCGGATGCTTTAAGTTACATGTATTTAAGTTCAGCAATTCTTAAGCGTTTTGAAGATACAGGTCGTCCTGCAGAAGATTTGCCATTTGTAGAGTGGAGTACTAAATATTGCCTTTACAATGTACAAGACGCGCTAGATGAAATATTACGTAACTTTCCTTCAACAATAGTGGGTCAAATTCTACGTTTAATAGTATTTCCAACAGGGAAGAGTCTGCGTTATCCAAACGATAAAGTTGGACATGAGGTGGCTAAACGACTAATTGTGCCTTCCGAGGCCAGAGACAGACTTACTGATGGTGTTTATAAAACATTAGACCCAAGTGATCCGATTGGTTGTGTACAACATGCATTTCATGCAGTGGTTGCTGCAAAGGAAGCAGAAAGAAAACTTAAGAAAGCGCGTATACGACCCTCAGAATTGGGTATGCCATCGAATTGGTTAGAAGATGCAGTATCTCAAGGAATCATTACAAAAGAAGAATCTGCATTAGTCAAAGAAGCTCATAGAGCAACACGTGAAGCCATCATGGTTGATGATTTTCCACCTAACAAAAGTCAATCTAAACGAAAAAGTAAAAAAAAAGCAGCATAAAGTAATATGTCTGATGCAGAACTAGGTGGCGCCATTAAAAGACTCGAAAATTTCGAGCCTTTTAAAATGATGCAAGTTGAGATACTCGAGCTCTCGCCTGATTGGAGGTCTATAAAACTTCTACTGCCTCTTTCTGAAGCCGCTACTAATCATCAAGGCACAATGTTTGGTGGTTTCATGGCGTCACTAGCCGACCCAGTTGCAGCACTTTCATGCGGTAAGCAGTTTCCAGGCTATGCCGCTTGGACAAGAAAGCTTAGTGTCGATTTTTTGCGTGCTGGCACTGGCGACTTGGAGTTACATTTTGATTTTCCTGCAGACTTGATACCTATAATAACAAGTGAGCTGGAAGAAAATAATAGAAGTACGCCTACGTTTAGTTATGCATACTTTTTAAAAGATGGAACATTGTGTGCAGAGGTTAGTTGTACGGTAGCTATTCGACCAAAAGGGTATATGAAAAATTGATATTTTAAGTGTCTAGATACCTTAATCTTGAATGTATATTAGTCTCAATTATTGATCCGGTTATCCAATCTATGTCCCAAATGTGGTCAATAAACACGTAATTTATGTGTTATGAGTACACCAGAATTTGATAAATTTGACTTAGAAGGCTTGTCTTTAGAAGATATAGAACCCGCTAAACCTGTGAAGGCAGAGCGGCCTAAAGATCAATTTATAGATGATCTTGAAGAGCATATAGTAATCTCAGAGCCAATAGATGAAGTAATCGAGCCTGAGCTTGTGAAGATTGCTGATAGTGCTGAATCTGATGATGGTCAAATGGTTTGTCCCAAGTGTGAACTTGAACAAATTAAAGCTGAGCAATGTTCGGGTTGTGGTGTATATGTGGAAAAAGCAAAAGCACAGATTGGTCAATCTAAAATCGAAATCACATCTGTAAAGTTTTAACTTCGGCTGTTGACTCATCTAGTTACTTGCCATGTACATGATTCTTGAGTCCTCTATTAAGAAAGGGCTAAATAAAATAGTTCTCAATGATCATACACTAGCAAGATTTTAGTCTTTTCCTAGACAGATTCTTCTAGTTCAAGCTGTAAAAAATTATCCTTAATATATTCTACAAATGTTGAAGATTTGGGTGGTATATAGTCAAAAGGTGGGAATGTAGCAAATACATTTGCAGGTGCAACTTGCCAGTTTCGTAAGACTTGCACTAAGGTTCTTTTTTTAAGCTCTTCTATAACCGTAATGGTTGCTAATAGCGCAATCCCTTTCCCGCCAATAGATGCTTCACGTAATGGTATA
The DNA here is from genome assembly GCA_045105815.1 of Gammaproteobacteria bacterium. Taxonomy (GTDB): domain Bacteria; phylum Pseudomonadota; class Gammaproteobacteria; order UBA4575; family UBA4575; genus JABDMD01. The sequence goes on along the minus strand of JBGCDX010000087.1, from coordinate 15,792 downwards.
AAATTATTGGCATAGACTTTACCATCTACTTTAATCACTTCCTTATTGCCCGCCTTATAAAAAGTCCAAGTGTTATTGGGGCTTACTGTATTGTGAATTAAACATAAATGATATTCCAAGTCAGAAGGGGTTTCAGGCATACCATAATTATTTAAGTAATCAGGAGAGGCAACCAAAAGTCTCTCGATGGGTGCGATAGGTTCAACGCCTTTTTGTAAATTTGTGAAATCACCCACACGAAAGGCTACATCGACACGGTCAGCAAAAAAATCTACATGGCCATCATGTAAATTTAACTCGATATCGACTTTCGGGTACTTCTCTAGGTAGCCGGCTAATATAGGTGAAATATATGCCTGGCCAAAAGTAACGGGTGCTGAGACACGCAATAAACCCTGAGGGATATCGCCTAGTTTTGTGACAACTTGTTCAGCTCGATCGATCTCAGACAGGCCGGTTCGACACCTTCCATAAAACTGTTGACCAAGCTCTGTCAGTGCAACGCGACGCGTGGTGCGCGCTAATAACTGAATGCCTAGAGATGATTCTAATTCGCGAACCTGTCGACTTAGAGTGGATGGGGTAACGTTCAGCTCTTTTGCTGCAGTTGAAAAGCTCAAGTGATCGGCAACAGAAACAAATGATGATATAAGTTCTAATCTCATGGGATGATTATAATCATAAATGCAATAATACTTAACTTTAATTATGCATAATCAGCGTGTATAACCAATAAAATCATCTTATTATAACGATTTAAACCATAAACAATTCTTATATTTGCTATTAATTTTTATAATTATATCCATTAGAATGATTATATTGAGTCAAGGTTACGTGAGGTTTGGGGACTTCTTAGTAGCAAATTTGAGTAGTGCATTAAGATTGATGTTTGGGTAGAACTAGTAGTGTTTGGGGACCTTTCACTAAGTATAAACTTGCTTTATTGCTAAATTAATTAAAATTAAACATGAAGCTAGCTGTATTCTGACAGTTAGTTGCCGATGTTTAGTCCCGCATTTATATTGAATAATTACCAGGAGCTGAACTTAATTTACTATTTTGGGTAAGTTAGGTTTAGGTAAATTTGGTGTTTTAGATTTCTTCTTGCTTCCATTTTATTCTTGTTGAATCCATTTTAGAAACTGATTTTCATCATATTAGAAAACGTAATTCTAATGTTTTATCGGAGTGTTTTTAATAGTACATAGACAGCACCTGTTCCACCATCAATTGGTCTTGCTGAACAGAATGCGAGTATTTCGTTTCGTTGTTGTAGCCACTTATTAACCATCGGTTTTAGTTTTGGTCCTTCATTATTTGATCTATAACCTTTGCCATGAATAATTCGTACGCAACGTATGTTGTTTTCTCGTGAATGTTGAATAAACTTTGCTAATGCAACTTGAGCTTCAGGTCGAGTGTGCCCATGGAGATCTAATTCAGCACCAATACTGTATTGACCTTTTTTCAGTTTTTTAAAAATTGTTTTTTGTATGCCGGCGCGGTAAAAAGATAAGCTATCACCAGGTTGCAAATCTTCAACTTCTAGGCTTACTTCCAATGACTCCTGCAACACGCGTTGTTCATCTTTGAGGGTTTCTTTAGGAATTGGAGTAGGTTTAGGTTTTATAGTCTGTATGTCTGTACGGTTTTGATGGTCGTTATGCAGAGGCTTAACGTTGTCTAATAAATCAGCAAAGCTCTCTTTATTTTCCATTTCTGAGTCTCTTTTTGGCCCTTTGTGCTGAGACATCAGTAAATCTCCATTTTAGTGTTTGAATTTGTTACTATTTCTTTAGCGATACTCAGTAGTCTACCTGCCGCTAGTATTAATTTTACCCTTTTTTTATTCAGTTCTACACATGCACTTACTATTAAGCAACGATGATGGTATCCACGCCAGCGGTCTGAAATTATTGGCTGAAGCTTTAGCGCCTCTAGGAAAAATAACTGTAGTAGCACCAAACCGAAATCGCAGCGCGGCGAGCAACTCTTTGACGTTAGAGAGACCTATACGGGCACAAAAAGTAGCAGAAAATTGGTATAGCGTTGATGGCACCCCCACAGATTGTGTGCATCTTGCGATAACTGGATTATTGAAAGATGAGCCTGATATTGTAGTTTCAGGAATAAATGCTGGGGCTAATTTAGGTGATGACGTGATTTATTCTGGGACTGTCGCAGCGGCAATAGAAGGACGCTTTCTGGGTTTACCTGCCGTGGCTATTTCTCTAGCGTCATTTCAGCCTAAGCATATGCAAGATGCTGCAAAAGTGAGTGCCACAATGATTTCGAATCTGACTAAAACTTCATTACCTAATGATGTGATTATCAATATCAACATTCCTGATGTGCAAAAAAGTGATCTAAAAGGTGCCCAAACGACTCGTTTAGGTAATCGTCATAAAGCGGAACCTGTAATTGAAGCTAAAGATCCACGTGGTAATCCAATTTACTGGGTGGGTGCTGCAGGTCCAGAGCAAGATGCAGGTATTGGAACTGATTTTTACGCGGTCAATAATAACTATGTGTCGGTTTCTCCAATGCATCTAGACTTAACACATTACAAAGCGATGGATGCTGTTGAAGGTTGGATATCATCGTGCCAGTTATAAATGGAATTATTTAAATAAAGATATGAATTCAAAACTTCATGCAGGTATCGGAATGACATCGCAACGGACGCGAGATCGGTTGATTACACGTTTAGAAGAGAAAGGTATTCGAAATGACCGAGTATTAGAAGCAATGCGTATGACGCCGCGGCATCTATTCGTAGATGAAGCATTGGCTTCTCGCGCTTATGAAGACACGGCATTGCCTATAGGGCATAAGCAAACTATCTCACAACCTTATGTAGTTGCGCGAATGACGGAAGCCATTATAAAAGATGGTATCCCTAGTAAAGTTTTAGAAGTAGGTACCGGTTCTGGATATCAAGGTGCTATTTTGGCGGCGTTAATAAATGATGTATATACGGTAGAAAGGGTTGAGCCACTTTATCAGCAGGCTAGAAGACGTGCGATGGAGTTGGGAATACGTAATATTAGATTTAAACTATCAGATGGAGCATGGGGTTGGGAAAGTTACGCTCCTTACGATGCAATTATAGTAACGGCAGCACCAAAAGAAATTCCTGATTCATTAATTGAACAACTTGGTGAAAATGGTCGCTTAGTAATACCGGTTGGTAAAACATCAGAAGTTCAAGATCTTTTGTTGTTACATAAAACTAAAGATGGCATAAAAAAAGAGCGACTGGATGGTGTGAGTTTTGTGCCGCTGATTCAAGGAAGTGTGTAGTATTTGCATAATAAAGGTTTAATTTAGTGTGAAATTATTTACTGGGCTTTATGAAAAAGTAATGGGGTGGTCAAAACATCCAAAGGCGCTATATTATTTAGGCGCATTGAGTTTTGCAGAGTCTTCGTTTTTCCCGATCCCACCAGATGTGATGTTGGCGCCGATGTCAGTGGCTAGGCCTAATCGTGCCTGGTGGTTTGCATTTATCACTACCATTACTTCTGTTTTAGGGGGAGTTTTCGGTTATTTTATTGGTGCATTTGCTTTTGAATATATTGGTCCTTGGTTGCAAACTTCATCATATTTACCAAAATTTGAAATGGCTAAAGCTTGGTTTTCTGAGTGGGGGGTATGGGTAGTGTTTGTGGCTGGGTTTTCTCCTATTCCTTATAAATTATTTACGGTTACTGCTGGAGTGCTATCCTTGGCGCTTATACCTTTTGTGGTTGCGTCGTTTATAGGTAGAGGCTCACGATTTTTTCTTGTAGCGGGCATTCTTAAGTATGCGGGTCCAAAGCTTGAGCCTTTAGTGATGAAATATGTGGAATGGATTGGCTGGATTACGGTCTTATTATTAGTTGCCGTAGTGCTTTATTTTAAACTCTTGCATTAATGATTATAAATATTCGAAAAATAGTAGCAATTTGTTTTTTATTATTTTTAATATCCAATCTATCTTCGTGTGTATCGAATCAGAATAGTGATGTCTATTATGACTATGATTATGGCTATCACACTGTATTAAAGGGCGATACTTTATATTCCATCGCTTTCAGGCATGGTATTGACTATAAGAAAATAGCACGTTGGAACAACATTCGTTCACCTTTCACAATTTATGCAGGGCAACGCCTTAAGCTAAGTCCAGCAAATGTCACCTCTAAAACATATCAAGCAAAGAAGAAGTTAAATACCTCTAGCAGCAGTGTTGCAAAGAAAAAGTCGACTAAAAATAATTCTATTAATAAACCTACAGATAAGCTGATCAAACACGATTGGAATTGGCCGACAAAAGGAGTGGTGACTCGAACTTATTCGCCTAGGTCAGGTGGCAATAAAGGGATCGATATTAGTGGCAAAATTGGTCAGCCAGTATTAGCTGCTTCAGCTGGCAAGGTTGTGTATAGCGGTAATGGATTAGCAAGTTATGGAAATCTAATCATAATCAAACATAGTGAACAATTTATAAGTGCATATGCACACAATAAAAAATTGTTTGTAAAAGAAGGTGGTGATGTTAAGCGTGGAGAAAAAATTGCTGAGCTAGGAAGTACAGGAACTTCTGAGGCCAAGCTTCATTTTGAAATACGTTTCAAGGGCAAACCTGTAGATCCTATTAAGTATCTTCCAAAAATTAAATAATTAGAATACCTAACTTTTAGGAGAAATAATTGCTACCGTAGCTTTTCTGCTTTCTGCAATTAAAATTCCATAAGTTCTACACGCAGCGCTGGTATTCATAAATTCTAAACCAATTCGATGTTGTGCAAATAATGCAATTATTTTTGGTTCAGGAAGAACTAAGGATTCACCTGTGCCTAGAATTACGATCTCAGGATGATCTTCAAATATTGCTGATAAGGTTGTTTCGTTCAATTCTGAAATTTCATTTACTTCCCAAGGGGATATCAACGACTCAGGATTAACAACTATGCTTTGCTGGTAGGGGTCATTATTGATGAAGATACAACCAGGCTCATATCCTGTGATAATAAATTTAGCATCTGCAAAGTCTTGGGTAATATCCATTAGAATTAGTCAAATTTAGTAGGTCTAAGCAATATAATGGGTTGGGCAGATGTTGGCGATTCGCGTATTATACTCAGCGCTTATTAGGATTGATGGATTAGATGGACGATTTTCCCAGAATATCACGGCTTCCCCCGTATGTTTTTAATATTGTAAATGAACTTAAAGCCAATGCACGTGCGCGCGGTGAGGATATTGTCGATTTTGGAATGGGTAATCCAGATAAACCCGCCCCCAAGCACATTACTAATAAATTAATAGAAGCGGCTCAACGTGAAGACACGCATCGATACTCCTTGTCTCGTGGCATTCCACGCTTACGCCAAGCCATTGCTGATTGGTATCTAAGAAAATTCAATGTAGAAATTGACCCTGAAAAAGAAGCTATTGTCACTATAGGTTCAAAAGAAGGCTTAGCTCATTTAACTTTAGCAACATTAGGTCCTGGCGATGCAGTTTTGGTACCTAATCCAGCATATCCAATTCATCCATATGGATGTGTGATTGCTGGAGCGGACATCATCTATGTGCCTTTAACTGAAGACTCTGATTTTTTCTCAGAATTAGAAAAGGCAATTGAAGATTCATGGCCTAAGCCAAAAATGTTGATTGTCAATTTTCCCGGTAATCCAACTACACAATGTGTAGATCTAGCATTTTTGGAGCGTTTGGTCGCGATCGCTAAACAACATCAAATGTGGCTTGTACATGATATTGCTTATGGAGAGATCACCTTCGATGGCTATGTAGCGCCATCTATACTTCAGGTAGAAGGAGCCAAGGATATTGCAGTCGAGTTTTACTCTCTATCGAAAACTTACAACATGCCAGGCTGGAGAGTGGGCTTTATGTGTGGCAATCCAACACTAGTCGAGGCACTATCACGCATAAAATCATACTTGGATTATGGAATGTTCACGCCTATTCAAGTTGCAGCAATTGAGGCCTTGAACGGACCTCAGGAAGTAATTGAAGAAGTTCGTGCAACATATAAAAGAAGACGAGACGTGCTTTGTGAGGGCTTATGTAATGCAGGATGGCAAGTCGACAAACCAAAAGCGACGATGTTTGTTTGGGCAAAAATTCCTGAAGAGTATGCACATCTTGGTTCGCTAGAGTTTTCGAAGAAACTTTTAGATGAAGCGAAAGTTGCAGTGTCACCAGGTGTAGGGTTTGGGAAATATGGAGATACGCATGTCAGGTTTAGTTTAATAGAGAACGTGCAGAGAACACGGCAAGCTGTTAGAAATATAAAAAAAATGTTGAATAATACTTAATATCATAATTTGTTAAAATAACTACATAAAGATTATAGAAAATGTCTGTTTTAGAACCCGTAAAAGTTGGTGTGTTAGGTTTAGGTACTGTTGGCAGTGGCACTGCAAATATTTTAATGCGAAATGCGGATGAAATTGCGCGACGTGCAGGCAGAGGTATTCAAATTACAATTGCAAGTATGCGTGATATTAAAAAATCTCGAGCTTGTGATACGTCGGCGATAACGCTAACCGAAGACTCTAATAAAGTTGTAAGCGATCCAAATGTAGAGATTGTATTAGAACTAATGGGTGGTATTGAAGAGGCTAAGGATTTGGTGCTTAAGGCAATTGATAATGGCAAGCATGTAATTACAGCGAACAAAGCTTTAATAGCGTTACATGGCAATGAAATTTTTGAACATGCCCAAGATAAAGGTGTGACAGTTGCTTTTGAAGCAGCTGTTGCAGGTGGCATACCGATAATTAAAGCGATAAGAGAAGGCTTATCTGGCAATTCTATTCAATGGTTAGCGGGAATTATTAATGGAACAGGTAATTTTATTCTTACCGAAATGCGTGATAAAGGACGTGACTTTGATGATGTGTTAAAAGAAGCTCAACAACTTGGATATGCTGAAGCGGATCCAACATTTGATGTAGAGGGTATTGATGCGGCTCATAAGCTGACAATCTTAGCTTCAATTGCATTTGGTGTGCCATTGCAGTTTGAAAGCGTTTATACAGAAGGCATTACAGAGATAACACGTGAAGATGTAGCCTATGCAGCTGAGTTGGGTTATCGAATTAAACATTTAGGAATTGCAAAACGAACTACTAAGGGATTGGAGTTACGTGTTCATCCAACGTTAATACCTCATAGGAGATTAATAGCTAATGTGGACGGTGTGATGAATGCAGTAGTGGTTAAGGCGGATGCGTTGGGACCAAGTTTGTATTATGGAGCAGGGGCAGGTGCTGAGCCTACTGGTTCTGCAGTGGTAGCAGATTTGGTAGATGTGGTTAGAGCATTAACTTCTGACCCGGAAAATCGAGTACCACATTTAGCATTCCAACCAGGTGAATTATCCAACATCCCAATATTGTCTATGGATGATGTTTCTACCGCATATTATTTGCGAATCCATGTGCAAGATCGTCCTGGTGTGCTTGCAGAGGTCACGCAAATTTTTGCTGATCATCAAATTAGTATCGAAGCAATTATTCAGAAAGAACCGCAAGCTACTATTTCTAGTGTGCCTATTATTATTCTTACTCATGAAGTGAATGAGCTAAATATGAATAAAGCAATTTCTGAAGTTGAAAATCTTGAAGCGGTAACTAATAAAATAATGCGTATTCGATTAGAGACGCTTTCGTAATAATTTCAAAAAAATCATTCAATATGAAAAAAGCACATTACACTGGTCTCATTGACCGTTATAGAGATGTTTTACCATTAGCTGCTGATTGCAGAGTTATTAGCTTATGTGAAGGTGATACTCCATTAATTGAATGTCAAAACATTCAACTAGCAAATGACAGAGATATAAAATTATTTCTCAAGTTTGAAGGATTAAATCCAACCGGCTCTTTTAAAGATCGTGGAATGACTGTTGCGGTTACACAAGCCGTTTCTGAAGGTAGTCAAGCAATAATATGTGCTTCAACAGGAAATACATCTGCTTCTGCAGCAGCCTATGCTGCACGAGCAGGTATAAAAGCATTTGTATTGATACCTGATGGTAAAATTGCAATGGGTAAACTTGCTCAAGCGATGATGCATGGTGCCGAAATAATTCAAATTCGTGGTAATTTTGATGATGGAATGCGTTTGGTAAAAGAAGTTGCTAATGAAGCGCCGGTAAATATCGTAAATTCGATAAATCCTTATCGCCTACAAGGGCAAAAGACTGCAGCATATGAAATAACAGAAGCATTAGGTAAGGCACCAGATTTTCATTGTATCCCAGTTGGTAATGCAGGCAATATTTCTGCGCATTGGACAGGTTATGCAGAACTTGCAGCAAGTTCAGGGAAAGACGTCACAAAAGCTTGTGGATTTTGTAATGGCGATTGTAAGTTTGTTAATAATAGCAGTATCTCTAATCGACCTAAGATGCTGGGTTATCAAGCTGCAGGGGCAGCACCTTTTATTAAAGGCGCAATGATTGATAACCCGGACACCGTAGCCACGGCTATTCGTATTGGTCATCCACAAAGCTGGGATTTCGCTCAAGCTGCAGTTAAAGAGTCGGGTGGTTGGTTTAATTCTTTTGTTGATGAAAAAATTCTAGCCACTCAAAAATTACTTTCTGAAAAAGAAGGTATATTTTGTGAACCAGCTTCTGCTATCTCTGTTGCAGGTGCATTGCATGATATTGAGTCAGGTAATATTCCAAATGGTAGCTCAGTAGTTTGTACTGTTACCGGGCATGGTTTAAAAGACCCTGATATAGCTATTAAGCAAAGTGCTACTGAGATGCTTACAATTGATGCTGAATTGAATTCAGTTAAACGCGCTATATTGGATAATATCTAGGATTGTCTGCATTAACTAGAACTAGTTAATCTATTCATAGATGCTGAATGGTAAAGATTAAATTCTTTTCCATTCCGTAACATCTAAACTTCTATCTATCACCCAGTTAACGTTAACCTTCTCGTCATTGCATAAGGGTTTCATATCACTTATGTATTCACTTCTGCTAATATTTGATGCGCCTAAACTAGTCAAATGTTTTGAAGGTAATTGGCAATCTAATAAAGGTAATCCCCAATGATGCATATGCATCGTTAAGTAGGCTAAAACTACCTTGGATGCATTGGTTTGAAAGCTAAACATTGATTCACCGTAAAACATTTTTCCAATTAATACGCCATAAAGGCCACCAATTAATCGTTCTTGTCGATCCCAAAGTTCTACAGAATGTGCGTGACCAAGCTTATGTAGTCTATAGTAGGCCTCAAACATTTCATTTGTAATCCAAGTACCGCGCGCATAGCTTCTTGGTGTTGCGCAAGCTAAAACAGTTTTTCGAAAGTCAGCATCAAAGGTAACTGTCCAGTCATGATTGCGTAGTGTTTTACGTAAGCTTCTTGATATCCTGAAATTTTCGGTATAGATAACTCCCCGTGGGTCGGGGGACCACCATAGTATGGGTTGTCCATACTCGTACCAGGGGAAAATACCATTTTTATAAGCGTTTAAAAGTCTAGTTTCGCTGAGATCTCCGCCCGCAGCAAGTAAACCTTCTGGCTCTTTTAATGCTTCGCTTAACTCAGGGAAAGCATCATCAGAATTGCTAGGGTCTAGCCAATAAATATCCATTTAAGTAATTTAGATTAAGCTTGCCTGTAATGATTATTTAACTACGTATGATAGGGTGAAAGCGTCAACAATTCTTTACAGTCCTGCTGCATATATTGTTTTTCTCTAACGCAGAAGTCACGGATGGTAGGCTCAAAACGATCGTCGTTAATATTGTGAGCGGACCATGTTTGAGTGGGTAAAAACCCTCGGCTAATTTTATGTTCACCTTGTGCACCAGGCTCAAATATTTTTAATTTGTTCTCGATCGCATATTCAATGCCTTGATAGTAGCAAGCTTCAAAATGTAAGCTATGAATTGTTTGTGTGCAACCCCAAAATCTTCCATATAGTTTTGACATACTTGAAAAGTTTATTGCACAGGCAACTAACTGTTTGTCACTATAAGAGAGAACTAACATAATTTTTTCACCCATTGTGGCTCCTATTTCCTTGAAAAAATTTAAGCTAAGAGTAGGGATGCCACTTTTACGATGAAATGTGTTTTCATAAAGTGCATGAATTTGATTCCATTGTTCTTCTGTTAAGTCGCTTCCATGCAAGCGCTTGATCTCGATATTTTGTTCTTTAACGTATCTTCTCTCTTGTTTTACTTTCTTTCTTTTCCTAGAAATAAAATTTTCAAGGAAATGCTCAAATGTATCGTAATTATTATTTTGCCAATGATACTGGCAACCTAATCGAAACATTAAGTTTTGTCTTTTGAAATATGCACATTCATCAACTTCGTTGAAAAGCCAATGCATACCTGACATATTGAGCTTTTTAGACTCACTTATCGTCGCTGCAATCATTTCTGAAGTCAGTCTTGATTTTTGAGCAAGATTTAACTCTGGTGAAAGCAGTAATCTTCTGCTTGTTACAGGTGTGTAGGGGATAGAGGAAATTAATTTAGGGTAATAATTTAAACCAGCCTGCTCGTAAGCAGAAGCCCAAGACCAATCAAAAACAAATTCACCATATGAATTGGTCTTAATATATAAAGGTGTAGCTGCAATTATTTTATTGTTTAATCGAACGATTAAATGATGCGGAAACCAACCATATTTCTCTCCTAAACAATCATTACGTTCTAATGCTGATAAGAATTCGTAGCTTAAAAATGGGTCGCCATCTTCAACTAAAACATTCCACTCTGCACGTTGCACATCGTTTAACGAGCTAACAAAACTAAAGCTGAAGTCTTTTTCAGGCTCGTTTGAATTAAGATTCTCTGATGTCAAAAGAAATTAAATAATCATTACTTTTTCTGATTTAGATGGTCAATATATTTTTCTGCATCCAGTGCTGCCATACACCCAGAGCCAGCAGAGGTTACAGCTTGTCTGTAGACATGATCCATAACATCTCCGGCAGCAAATACGCCTGGAATACTGGTGGCAGTAGCTTCGCCTTGCAAACCGCTTTTAACTTTGATGTAGCCGCCATTCATCTCAAGTTGGCCATCAAAAATACTGGTATTAGGTTTGTGTCCAATAGCAATAAATACACCACTTAGATCAATATCTTCTGTAGTTTCATCTTTAGTGTTCTTAATTCGAAGGCCGGTTACTCCACTAGCGTCACCGAGCACTTCGTCAAGATTATGATTCCATTTGATGGTGATATTGCCATTTTTTTCTTTTTCGAATAACTGGTCCTGCAATATTTTTTCACTTCGTAATGAATCACGGCGGTGGACTAATACTACCTCGCTCGCAAGATTGGATAAGTAAAGGGCTTCTTCCGTGGCGGTGTTTCCACCACCGATGACAGCCACTTTCTTGCCTTTATAGAAAAATCCATCACATGTAGCACATGCTGAAACACCACGGCCTTTGAACTCATCTTCAGACGGTAATCCTAGATACTGGGCGGAGGCGCCTGTTGCAATAATGAGTGCATCAGCAGTATAGATTCCGGAATCGCCTTTAAGTACAAAAGGTTTTTTGTTTAATTCAGCGGTATGAATATGATCAAATATAATTTCTGTATCATATCGTTCTACATGTTTTAGCATTCGATCCATAAGCTCAGGTCCTTGTAAGCCTTCTGCATCGCCAGGCCAATTGTCGACATCAGTTGTTGTAGTAAGCTGCCCGCCTTGCTCAAGACCAGTAATAATGACCGGATTGAGATTAGCGCGCGCTGCGTACACGCCTGCAGTGTAGCCAGCAGGGCCAGAACCAAGAATTAAGAGTTTGAAGTGTCGTAAATCCGCCATAATTGTTCCTTATAATCCTTTGTAGTAATTATCCTAATCTAATTAGTAATGGTAAGTAATACACCGTGTTGCTGATTAGACCTTGTTATTAAGCGGACTATTGCACCAGATAATAATAAAAGTTACTTACCGCTAATCAGTAGTAAATAGGCCCGTTTGTACTAGAAATTAAGAAATATAAAGTATCTTAGTTAAGGTTATATTGGCCATTACTATGATGGTATAATAACATTACACATTAAAGTGTTTTTTTAAATGCATGGTTTTACTGGTACAAATACAATGGGGTCTATCAAGGCAAGGTCTTAAGAGAACCGATGTGATGTTGTAATGCTCCAAACTTGCATTTATTGTTTACATAATATTCAATAGGTTAGCTGATATAGTTAAGAATTACTTTAATTAGACCGTAAGTTAGGTTTATGTACTAGTCTAAAACGAGTCAACATGATTGGACCAAAATAATTGAGTCAAAATTTGAGCAAGTTACTGAGAGAGTTACATTGAGACAAGCAACACTTAAAAAATCTGCAGCGCGTAGGAAGTCAAAGGGCACTACTAAAGCGCCACATAATCTGACACTGCTTAAAGGCCTGCGTGAAAGTGCTCTAGTGGTGTTAGTAGCATTTGGGGCTTATTTGATGGTGGCTTTGCTCAGCTATGATCAAGGTGACCCGGGTTGGACACATACTGGTACGAATCAACTTGTAGGCAATCTTGGTGGTACTGTAGGTGCTTATTTTGCAGATTTATTTTTCTTCATGTTTGGTTATCTCGCATATCTAGCGCCATTAATGGTGGCTTATAGTGGCTGGCTTATTTATGAAGGTAAATTAGAAAATGGCCAAATCGATTATCGTACCTTGGGCGTTCGTTGGGCTGGGTTTCTTTTAACGTTATGTGCGGGCTGTGGTTTAGCTACATTGCATTTTCAGTCTGGGTTCATGCCAAGTTTTGCGGGTGGGATCCTTGGTGATTTAACCGGCAATGGATTTGTATCTGTATTTAGCTTTGTCGGCGCAACGCTTTTACTGCTCTCATTGTTTTTTGCAGGGATCACTATTTTCTCTAGCTTCTCCTGGCTATGGCTATTAGATGTTACGGGTAAAAATACACTTAAACTTGGCTCTTGGGCTTGGCAATACATAGTTGAATGGCGAGAAGAATATGCAAACAAAAAAGCTAAAGTTGAACGCCATGAAATAGTTAAAGAAACCAAAGTAAAAATTCAAAAACGTGCTAAACCTAGAATTGAACCAATTATAAAGGAGATTCAACCAAGCGATAGAAAAGAGCGCGAACGTCAAATACCTTTATTTAATGCAGCTGCCGCAACAGATCTTCCTCCTGTTTCAATGTTAGATAAAGTTATTGATACATCTAAAGGATATTCAAATGAATCGTTAGAAGCGATTTCTCGTCAAGTAGAACTTAAATTACTTGATTTTAATATTGATGCTGAAGTTGTTGAAGTGCACCCGGGACCGGTAGTCACTCGCTTTGCTATACAACTGGCGCCAGGGATCAAAGTAAGTAAGGTTACTAATTTAGCTAAAGATTTAGCACGTGCATTATCTGTAATTAGCGTGCGTGTAGTAGAAGTAATACCTGGGAAATCTTATGTTGGACTTGAAATACCAAACGAGCATCGTGAATTAGTAGTACTTAATGATGTAATCGAATCTGAGGTATATGACGATGAAGCTTCACCATTGGTATTGGCGCTGGGTAAAGATATCAGTGGACTACCCGTTGTTGCTGATTTAGCAAAAATGCCGCATTTATTGGTGGCTGGTACAACTGGTTCAGGTAAATCAGTTGCGTTAAATGCAATGATTCTTAGTATTTTATATAAAGCGACGCCACAACAAGTTCGCATGATTTTAATAGATCCTAAAATGTTAGAACTTGCAGTATATGAAGGTATTCCTCATTTGCTTTCACCCGTAGTGACTGATATGAAGGAAGCGGCTAATGCATTGCGTTGGTGTGTGGCTGAAATGGAGCGTCGCTACCATCTTATGTCTGCTTTAGGGGTTCGCAACATGGCGGGCTATAACGCTAAAGTTCAGAAAGCCATCGATAATGGTGAACCAATTCTTGATCCATTATTTAAAAATGATCAAGTTGAAGGATTAGAGCCAGCCCAAGCGGAAGAGCTCACTCAGTTACCTAATATCGTCATTATTATTGATGAGCTTGCTGACATGATGATGGTGGTCGGTAAAAAAGTTGAAGAGCTTATTGCAAGGATTGCGCAAAAAGCACGTGCTGCAGGCATACACTTAATTTTAGCCACACAACGACCATCTGTTGATGTGATTACGGGCTTAATTAAAGCAAATATACCTGCACGAATTGCATTCCAAGTATCAGCAAAAGTAGATTCACGAACTATTCTGGACCAAATGGGCGCAGATCAATTACTTGGACATGGTGACATGCTGTACTTGCCAGGTGGAAAGTCGATTCCTGAACGGGTTCATGGTGCTTTTGTTTCTGATGAAGAAGTACATAAGGTAGTAGCTTTTTTGAAAGAGAAAGGTGAGCCGGCTTATATTGAAGAAGTTACCCAAGATACTGCAGGTGATGGAGTGCCAGGTTTAGAACCCTCGACTAGTGCAGATGATATGGACCCACTCTATGATGAAGCAGTTGCTATTGTAACGGAAACACGCAAAGCCTCTATTTCGTATGTTCAACGGCGTTTAAAGGTGGGTTATAACCGTGCTGCCCGTATGATTGAAGAAATGGAAAGTAGCGGGGTAGTGAGCGGTGTTCAATCTAATGGAACCAGAGAAGTTATTGCTCCACCGCCCGTAAATATATAGTCCTAAAGTATATAGTTTCAAGCTCTAGGCTAGGTGCATATTCTAATAGTTCACAATCTTTTTACTTTATTTACTTAAACTTTGCTGAATTTTGGCCATTACTTATAGTCTAATAGCCAAGAATCAGGAGAACCCCATGTTACTTATTATGAAGTCTAATGTAGTTACTAAATCACTAACCTCTTTATTGATAAGTCTGTATTTATTGGTAGGTTCTAGCTTATTTTCACCCGCGTTCAGTAGTGACTCAATTCAACAATTAGATAAGTTTTTCTCTGAAGTAAATTCATTTGAAGGGCAATTTATTCAAATCGTATACGACGAAAGCGGTGAAATCATTCAAGAATCTACTGGTGATGTTGCATTAGATAAACCAGGTAAATTTCGTTGGCAATATATTAAGCCCTATCCACAATTAATATTAGCGGATGGCGAATATCTTTGGATTTATGATGAAGAGCTACTTCAAGCGAGTGCAAAACCAATCGATACAGCATTGGGTAATGCACCGATTATGTTATTAACTAATATTAGGCCGCTCACAGAAGATTTTGAAGTGAAAGATGCAGGCATTAAAGACGGATTAAACTGGGTTGAGTTAACACCACTGGTTCAAGATACCGAATTTCTTATAATCCATATTGGTTTAGACGAAAAAGGTGTAAATACAATGGAGCTGAAAGATCATTTTTCCCAGAAAACCGTTATTCAGTTTGCTGATTTAAAAACTAATGTCTCTTTTGGTGCAGAGCAATTTAAATTTATTGCAGCTGAAGGTGTGGATGTGGTGGGTTATCCAGGTAATCTAGTCGCTGAATAGTCGTTTACCTCTACTTGAATAGATAGCTAGTTAAATATGTGGCTTGAGAGGAATTCTCTATTTAAACATATGATAATGGATTCGTTAATATACATGTAAGATTAACGTTGATTATATCTAACTAGGAAGCTGCTATTACCACCTCAGTCCTCAACTCTCCTGATTTATTTGATCAAGCTGATGATTCTTATCGACCGCTTGCAGATCGTATGCGCCCCAACACTTTGGATGCATTTGTGGGCCAGACACATTTACTCTCAAAAGATAAGCCTTTAAGAGTTGCAATAGAACACGGC
>JBGCDX010000086.1:0-4874 GCA_045105815.1 Gammaproteobacteria bacterium | reverse complement strand
CATATTAGGTTTGCCCCATAAGATATTAAGCTCATCGCCGTAATCGTCTGGACCAAAGTCATCATCATCAGCCTCATAATCGTGATAGGTAACTACAATTTTATTTTTACCAATGACATCACCAAATAGTCCTAATACTTGAAACGATACACTCGTATCGACAAGACCACCCACTGGTGTAGCAGAACCACCAGGAGCTGCAACAAACACATCCGCCCAACCATTAAAGGCATGCACGGTAGACAAAGGGGTCTGCAAAGCATTTACTCCATTACCTTCTAAAGTTTCTTGACCTATTCTGATCTGATAAGAAGGCTCTCCTACTGGCAAGAAACCAATATTATCAACTCGCTGCCCACCCCAATTTAAACCTAACTCAATGTTGTAGTAATCATTGTCATCGAAATCTGCAACTTCAACTCCTGCAGGATTATCACCTGCATCATCACTGGGATCTTGATTTGCCCATTCAAATTCAGTTTGCAAATCAAATGAATCGCTAATCTCATGTCTACCTACAAAGCGTAACCCCAATGTATCAGAATCAAACACATTTCCAGTAATAAACGGCGGCGCTATACCATTACCTTCTGGAAATGGTGTTCTTGGATTATCATTGAAATCTAATAAGTAGCCATATGCTGTCAATTTTCCAAACTGTGGAATGGTATAAGTAAGATTAATTAGATGACCATCATCAAACTTAAATTCATTAAAAATAGAATTCTCACCAAACAAACGTTTTACTTTTTTAACGTATGAATAAGATACACCCAGGTTTTTAATTGAATTATTATCAAAACGTAATGCATTCATAGATACATTATTGTTGCGCCATATCACATCACCGATCCAACGGTGATTATCATAAATTATGGTTTGACGGCCTAATTTAACAGATGTTTTTCCATCGCAAAATCCTGGTGAATTTGCACAGGCACCCGTTCCACTGCGCCAACCAATATATGCCTCATTAATCTCACCAAAATCGTTATCAGGTATTAGTGCATGTCCTTCCGCTGCTCTATTTCCTGCAATAGGGTTTGGACCAGGGCCTAGTGGTGGAATTCTAAAATCATCGTCTAAATTAAGCGAATTATCATTAAAATTTAATGCAGCTTCTAATTCTACACGTCCATAAAACCCGTGATAACGTGCAGTAGTAAAACCAAACTGTAGTCTTGTACTAATAAGATCTGCGTTATCAGAGTCTTCTAAAAAAGTTCCATCTCTATCTTCTTCAACATCTTCCCAACGTGTTCTGACCCAGAAGTCAGTACCACCTTCGGTAAACATTGCGCCTAATGACCCTACCTCAGGAAAAAGCTTATTGTGCGCGCTGTAGTGAGCGTTTGGCACATCAGGAAAGCCTGCTGCACTAACACTTTGAGAAATAATAAATATCGCGAGCGTCACCAATAATGACAGTGGTTTGGAATAGACCATGAGTTCTTCTCCTCCCTTGAAATAATTTGACCGAGTGTTACCTACCTGCTCGACCCGATACAGATTTAGTTATCTGAACTTTTTATATTTTTTATATACTTAACTTATAGGTTGATATACCTACTTATTCACTCAATATAAAAGAACGATGCATCGTTCGTCCAAGACTTTATCGTTATTGAACTCATAGGGGTTAGTTATGATTATGCATCGCTATCATATACAACATTCTGTCAATCAATCTTAGTGACAAGGGAATGCTTGTGAATGCCGCACATCATGCGCAGCATTATGTACTGCTGCAGTACTCACGAAACCAGCACCATAAAGGATTACTGATCCTAAAATAAATGCACATGCTATCTGCATTGGTTTTGATAACGAAGTTGTACGCGTTGCAAGTTGAATTGTACTTTCTGTTGTAGTTTGATTTTGCATGGTTATGCCTCCTAGATTTGAAAAATATATTTTCTAATAGTTATTAATTTAAATTTCACGTTAGTGATGCCAGCTGTATTTTTTAATTAACAATGCGCACGAGCTATCCAATATATAGCCCATGATCCCAATAGTAAGCACCATCGCAGTTAGATGGTCATATGAAAGCGTTTCGCGTGCGTCCGCAATGGAATAACCCAATCCTGAAGTCACACCCAAAAACTCTGCTGGCACTAGCACGATCCAAGCGACACCCAGTGCAAGTCGTATACCGGTCAGAATGTCGAACATAATTGCAGGAAGAATAATTTGCGTAACCATATGCCAAGGTTTTGCGCCCAGGTTTTTAGCAACCTTAAACCAAGCTGGATCCACTTTAGATAATCCGGCTGCCGTCGCAAAAACGATAGGCCAAACGGCTGCTATGGAGATGAGAAACACAATTGCTCCGTTCCATGTAGCAAATACAATTACCGCAATCGGTTCCCAAGAAAGTGGGCTGATCATGCGGATCAATTGAAACGGTGAATTACTCAGCTGACGAAAAACTTTACTGCGGCCCAGCAGAATACCAATCGGCACACCGACAACGATTGCAATAAGTAAGCCTATGCCTAAGCGATATCCACTCGACATAACGGCGGCTTGAATCTTCCCTTCTGATAATAATTCAGGAAATGCTTTAAACGTTGGTATGGGCCCAAAGTCTTTGAAGTTGGTGGTGTTGGGGTTAATCTCAATTAGATATCCCCCAATCCACCAAAATACAAAAAGAATAAATAGGCCGGCTACCCAGTAGAATAGACCGACTCCGAAATTCTTAGCATGAGACCCACCTTGATCCGGCAGCGCCGTGGCTGCAGCATCGATCAAGTCAATATTTCCATCTCCTTGGCTCAAAGTTCAAATACCTCGGTGCGAATGTATGGATCTCCCTCGGTTGGAACACTGGCATCGTTACGCCATTTTGGATTATCTTCTAATGACTTTTTAACAAAGTCGTAATTCACTAAATCTTCAGATACGTGTTCAGGCGTTAGTGTATCCAGGAATTTCGCATCCCCAGTAACCACTGTTTCTTTAAGCTCATTCACTACAAGTTCTGTAGCAGACTTATAAGGCCAAGCCTGGAAATCAATACGGTTCTGACCCCAATCCGGATGCTTAATCGCTTGAGGGTTTTGGTAATACGCTGGATCGTAGCACAACATCGCGCGTTTAACGATTTCTTTAGGAATCGGTAAATAGCCTTTACCATCTTTTGATAGTAGCTCTGCCATCGCATCTCTATTTTCGGCTAGATGAATTTGTGCCTTAATAATTGCATTATGCACGCCCTGTGCCCATGCCGCGCGATCCGGATCCATAGCATCCTCTTCATGCATCACCACCACACAGCAAGGATGTCCTTTCCAAGCATCACCAGTAAAGCGTAATACTTTACCGCCCGCTTTAACTTCACCCAGCGCATTAAATGGTTCCGCAACACAATAACCATCAATACTTCCTGCCGCTAAAGCCGGTGGCATGGAAGGTGGAGGTAAAACAAGGAAGTTACATTCATCTGGCGCAAGTTTTGCAGATTGAGGTTTAATGACCGGCTTAATTCCCGCCGCTTTCATCACTTTTTGCGAAACAATATTATGAATCGAATACCAATATGGGACAGCAAACTGTTTGCCGCCAAAATCTTTCGGCTCATTGATGCCGCTATTCTTACCGACAAGAATTGCCGATCCGTTGGTATGATCCCATGCAGTAACTTTAATGGGATAGTTGTTGTTATAACGCATCCACACAGGAATCGGAATTAGCATATGTGTGAGATTAAATCTATGTGCTGCAAATGCTTCTACCAAAGGTGACCAACCACGAATAAGGGTGGGTCTCTTAGATTCTAAACCTTCATCTTTAAAGTAACCTAGCTCGTGAGCAATCAATAAAGCTGCGGCATCTGTAATGGGGATGTAGCCAATTTTAATAACTGGATCCCATTTTTTCTTCGCAGAAAAAGCTGGCATAGTCATGCCAGCACTACCTAGTGCTGCACCAACCTGAAGTAATTCACGTCGATTTATTCCGGTGCCTAATGCGCCTGCAAATGTCGGGTCAAAATCAATCGCGAGATTTGGGTCATCATGTATTATCCCTTCGCCATGCTTCTGGTAGATCTTCTTCATGTTGGAATTCCTCTCATCGTTACTCTTCTGGTTAACACTCTTGGGTTTATTTTTTAATTTATTTTTCTAGTCTTTCTCTCGTTTATTACATCTGGTATTAACTACCAGGCTTTTCTAATAACGGCTCAACTCATATTTAATAATTTTTGCCTAATAATTACGTTAGCTAACATCCGCAGCATCTTGAAATACTTGCATTAAATCAGCTCTTAATACTTGCACCGCGGGATCTTCACGGTCGCGTGGGTCTGGAAGATCTACTTTTAAATCGTGAACCATTTTTCCTGGTGAACCGGCCATAATTAAAGTGCGATCTGCCATGATGATGGCTTCGTCGATATCATGCGTTACCATGACAATGTTGAAACCCATTTTTTTAGAGATGGCACGCACATCTTTTTGAAGCGATGCTCTTGTAAATGCATCTAATGCAGAGAACGGCTCATCCAACAAAAGCATTTCTGGCTCCATAACCAAGGAACGCGCTAAGGCTACACGCTGCTGTTGACCACCCGATAAATCCTGTGTGTTTTTTTGCGCATACTCTTCCATGTGGACTAAACCAATGGCTTCTTTTACACGATCCGCAATTTTGTCTTTAGGCCAACCTGCAAACCGCAAACCAGTACCTACATTTTGTTCAACCGTCATCCAAGGAAATAGATGTGGCGCCTGAAACATCATGATCCATTTTGATGACTCCTTTTTAACTGCCTTACCATTAATCTCTACCGTCCCATTAAAGCCACCTAATAGGCCGGCCACAATATGAAGCAAAGTAGATTTTCCACAGCCAGAACGACCAATAAT
>JBGCDX010000085.1:0-5174 GCA_045105815.1 Gammaproteobacteria bacterium | reverse complement strand
CATTGAATATCTCTCGAGAGATTCTGCAAAGTAATAAAGTAATCGACAATATACGTTCTGGTTCGGTTAAAAAAGTACTTGGCTTATTGGAAAATTTGGCCAAGAAAGAATCTGTCAAGTATCAAGAATTTTGGAATGTGTTTGGCAAGGTACTAAAGGAAGGTCCAGGCGAAGACTTTGCTAATAAAGAAAAAATTGCCAAGCTGCTAAGGTTTGCATCTACTCATCAAGAGGGTGAAGCACAAACGGTGTCGTTAGACGATTACATTGCCCGTATGAAACCTGAGCAAGAGAAAATTTATTTCATTACCGCTGACAATTATGCTGCAGCCAAAAATAGTCCACATCTAGAATTTTTCAAAGAAAAAGGTATAGAAGTGCTATTGCTATCTGATCGTGTTGATGAGTGGTTAATGAGTCATTTAAATGAATATCAAGAAAAGAATTTCGCATCTGTGGCTAAAGGTGAGCTTGATATAGATAAGTTAGGTAGTGAAGAAGATAAAGAAGAGCGCAAAAAAGCTGAAGAGGAAGCTAAAGGTTTAGTGGAGCGCATTAAGAAAGTGTTGGAAGAAAAAGTAGAAGACGTGCGGGTGTCGCATCGTCTAACCAGTTCTCCTGCGTGTATTGTGTTGAGTGAGCAAGATATGGCGTTATACATGCAGCATCTAATGAAGCAAGCAGGACATGATATGCCTGAAAGTAAGCCTGTGTTAGAAATTAATCCTACGCATGCTCTTGTGCAACGCATGGAAAACGAGCAAGCAGATGATCGTTTTGAAGATTGGGCTAGAATTTTGTTTGATCAGGCCATACTTGCAGAAGGCGGTCAGCTAGAGGACCCAGCTACTTTTGTAAATCGCCTTAACCAGATGATTAATGAAATTGCCAAATAAAGCAAAACCAGAAAAGCCCTTTTGGAAAACTAAAGCTCTCGCAGAGATGTCCCAAAAAGAATGGGAATCTCTCTGCGATGGTTGTGGCAAATGTTGTTTAATAAAACTTGAAGACGCGGAAACTAAAGAACTATTTTATACCGACGTGGCTTGCCATATGTTGGATGCGAAAACTTGTCAGTGTAAAGATTATAAAAATCGCAGAACATTGGTAGATGATTGTTTGCAGCTTGAGGTAGATGATGTAGAAGAGTTCAAGTGGTTGCCTAAGTCGTGTTCGTATCGCCGTGTACACGAAGGCAAAGGTTTGCCTAAATGGCACTATCTGGTATCGGGTGATCGAAAGTTGGTACACAAAAAAAAGAAGTCTGTGAAAGATCGTGTGGTTAGCGAAACAGAAGTAATGGAAGTCGCGGAGCATATTGTTTATTGGGTTTGAGTATATACGTGTACGAATAAATGCATATAAAGCTAATGTCACAAATTAAATGTCTGAGGCAGAAAAATTAAGAATAGATAAATGGCTGTGGGTGGCACGTTTTTATAAAACACGTGCAACGGCGGCTACTGCTGTGAATGGTGGTAAGGTTCATGTTAATGGGCAGCGGGTGAAGTCTTCACGACTGATTCTGATTGGGGATCGATTAGAAATCACGCGTGGCCAGGTTCAATCGGTAGTCGATATTATCGAGCTTAGCGATAAGCGTGGCCCGGCCAAGCTCGCACAAAATCTATATCAGGAAACCAATGAAAGCATTGAGCTGCGGGCGATCAAATCCCAGCAGCGAAAGCTATTAAATGCCAGTACTCCTCGCTCACAAGGTAAGCCTGATAAGCATCAGCGTCGAGAAATCCGCAAAGTAAGTGGGAAATCACATTAAAAATTTCAAAATCCACTTATAATAAATGGTAGGTAGGCGCATTATCCGTACCGATTACCTTATAAGCTTAATATGAAAACTGAAAATGTCATTAAGGGTGTAAAAAGAACGCTCACGCCTTCATTCGTAGTCACGCTGTATTACTTGTATAAGTATGGTGCAAAAGTCAGTCCTCGTGCAGAGGTTGATGTGTCTAGCAATTTAAAGTTTGGTAAAGATTGTGTAGTCAGTTCTTTCACAAAAATAAAAGCAAATGATGGCCCGCTAGAAATGGGTGACCGATCTGGAATTGCGAATTGCTGTTTTATTGCATCGGGTGAAGGTGGTATTAGTATTGGCAAGAATTTTATTTGCGGACCTAATGTAAATATAGTCGCTGTAAATTATAGCTATGCTCAAAAGGATGTTCATTTGGAAGACGTTGAGAAAACTTCGAAAGGCATCAAAATAGGTGACAATGTGTGGATTGGTTCGGGTTGTACCATTACAGATGGTGCAGAAATTGGTGATAACACCATAGTGGTTGCTAATAGTCTGGTAAATAGGCGTTATAAGAATGATGTCATGTTACAAGGCAGCCCTGCAAAAGTTATTCTTAAACGATAGATTTTAAATATTGTAAGAGGCAATACGTGAAAGAGAAAATTATAAAAATTATCAGTGATGCATTAACAGAACTTAATGAAGAGCTGGATTATGACAGTTTGAAAAATATCACGGACGCAACTGAGATATTTGGTGGTGATGATGGTCTGGATTCATTGTCATTAGTTCGCTTAGTAACTGAAGTTGAAATGAATGTAAATGATGAGTTTGATAGCAGTGTGCTACTCGCAAGCGAAAAAGCAATGTCGATGCGCAATAGTCCTTATCGAAATGTAGGTAGTTTGACAGAATTCGTGATTAGTGAATTAGAGAGTAATCGTTAAATGACAGATCATGCTGGCGAAGTGATGGTGATTACCGGTACGCGCAAAGGTATCGGAAAATATTTAGTGGATTACTATATAGCGCAAGGGTTTACCGTAATTGGTTGTTCGCGTTCACCAATGGATGAAGAGATTGAAGGGTATGAGCATCATTGTGTTGATGTAGCAGATGAAAAAGCAGTACAAAGGATGGTGCGAGCTATTAAAAAGAAGCACGGTAAGATAGATGTGTTAATTAATAATGCTGGTATTGCTTCAATGAACCACGTGCTGTTAACACCACTTAAAACCGTAACTGATATTTTTTCTACTAACGTATTCGGAACCTTTTTGTTTTGTCGCGAAGTTGCAAAGGTAATGAGTGCCAAAAAATATGGGCGTATTGTCAATTTTGCAACGGTAGCAACCGCGTTAGATTTAGAAGGCGAAGCTGCCTATGCTGCATCCAAAGCAGCGGTGGAAAGTTTCACACGTGTCATGTCACGCGAATTAGCGGGTTATAATATTACTGTTAATGCAGTGGGGCCCACGCCAGTATTAACAGATTTAATAAAAGGTGTATCGGATAATAAGATGGATGATCTTATTGCCACTCAAGCGATTAAACGCATGGGTGTTTATGAGGATATATCCAATGTCACGGACTTTTATATTCAAAAAGAAAGTGAATTCATCACAGGACAAGTTTTATATCTAGGTGGCATTACTTAGCTGTTTTGTCTTGTATTAATTTGTCTGTTTCTTAATATAATAAATTTTTCATGTCTATTCGAATTAAAAAACTGCTAGACAGTTTTGTAGATAATGACGCCATTGCAATTATTGAACCCAATCAAACAGTAAACCAGTCGGTTAGTTATCAACAGTTGCTAGAAGGGGTTAACCGTGCACAAGAAAAGTTTGATCAAGAGAATTTAAATAAAGACAGTGTGGTAGGGATTCAGTCTGATTTCCATATCAAAAGCATAGAATACTTTATGGCACTCCTTTCGCGAGGCAATACGGTTGCGTTGCTTTCGCCACAAAATCAAAATATTGAATCTATGGTGCAAGATGCAAGCATAGAAAAAGTATTTAGTTTTGACGAAAAATCAGATGTCCATATCACGGAATATAAGCAAGTTTCACAAGCTAATGAATTAGTTCAGCAGTTGTTTGATCAAGCTGAACCTGGTTTTATCCTTTTTTCCAGTGGCACTACCGGTAAGCCAAAAGCCATTTTGCACGGAGCAGAAAAATTCCTAGTATCTTTTGAAAATGCTAAAAAGAAATTTTCAACGTTAGCATTTTTATTGTTCGATCATGTAGCGGGTGTCGACACGCTTTTCTACACGTTATTTAGTAAAGGCACCTTGGTGTTACCAAGTAGTCGTAACCCTGCTGATATCTGCAGTTTGATTGTAAAGCATAAAGTGGAAGTGCTACCTGCATCTCCTTCATTTTTGCGATTGCTATTTATGTCGGGCGATTATGAGGCAGCAGACTTATCTAGTGTGAAAATTGTAACGTTTGGTTCCGAACCAATGAACGAGACTGGTCTGGTTAATCTTAAAACTATGTTTCCGCAAGCTAAATCCATTCAGAAATATGGCACGTCTGAATTTGGTTCACCTCGCTCGAAGTCTCGCGAAGGAAATGGTCTATGGATACATATGAACAATGAAAATTGCAAAACAAAAGTGGTGGATGACACGCTTTGGGTGAAGTCGAGTGGCAGTATGTTGGGTTATCTTAATGCGCCACAACCCGAGATGGTCGATGGTTGGATGAATACCGGTGATCGTGTTGAGGTGGATGGTGAATGGATACGCATCCTAGGGCGAGAATCGGACATTATTAATGTTGGTGGAGAAAAAGTGTACCCAAGTGAAGTGGAAAATGTTCTTAGTGAATTAGATTTTATCGAAGATGTTTTAGTGTATGGCGAAGAAAACGCTATCATGGGTAACATGGTGTGTGCACGGATTATGACTATGGCTGAAGTAGACAAAGAAAAGAAAAAAGCTTATCGAAAAATACTTCGCGCACATTGCCTAAAGCATTTAGAGCCATTCAAAATCCCCAGTAAATTAGAATTTACTCAACACAAGCTCACTAACGAGCGCCATAAAAAAGTGCGCATTTAAGGCATTGATCAGAATTTAACTAAATGGTTGATGTGCTGCTTTTGGTGTAAATATTTTGTTATTTATTATTGTCTGATCTTGAATTCAATAACGGACTTAGATTTGTCATCTACAGGCTTGCCCATGCTCATTACGCCATTCGTTATTAAAGCTTGTTCGTCTTTTGAGACATGTATTTTTTGGCCGTTTGAGAATTCGATATAGGTGCCATTGAAGCTGCTGTCTTCAACTAAGAATTTTCCGTCTTTAAGAATTATCTTTGCGTGTTGTCTGGATACAAATTTGTTTTGAATAATAATATCGCAGCTGGGGTCGCGTCCTACTTTGCAGGTGTCTTTATCG
>JBGCDX010000084.1:0-28646 GCA_045105815.1 Gammaproteobacteria bacterium | reverse complement strand
TCTTGCCAATTTTTGGTTCGTATGGGGCGAGTTGGGTAACTATTCTGTTGGGATGTTTGATAGCAATATTATTTTTTGCAAAGTATAAACAAAAAATAATTGCAGCTATATCAACGGCGGTGATTGTTTTGATGTTGTTTTTTGCAAGCCAAATTGTATGGACTTATGCGGAGGATGAAAGTCTCGATGTAGCACTGATACAAGGCAATATATCGCAAGAGATGAAGTGGGATAGAAGTCAGCATCCATTCATTATGAATAAGTATTTGGACATGAGTAAGCGTCATCTAGATGCTGATGTCATTATTTGGCCTGAAACGGCAATACCAACTTATTACTCAATGGTAAAGGATACTTTTATACAAGAAGTTGGTCGTTCAGCTTTTGAAAATAATATTGATTACTTAATCGGTGTTTTCACTTTTGATCCTAAGAATGGTCATGTGTATAACTCAGTGATGACGTTGGGCAGTGAGCTTGGATTTTATCGTAAGCAACATTTAGTGCCATTTGGTGAGTACCTGCCTTTTCGTGGAATGCTGACTTTTTTAGATAAATATATTGACCTACCTATGGCAGATATATCTAGCGGTGAAGGTCGGCCATTATTAAGGTTGAAAGGTTATCCGGTAGGTGCATCAATTTGTTATGAAGCGGTATACGGTAATGAAGTGATTGAGGCGATGCCAGAGGCGAAATTTCTAGTCAATGTAAGTAATGATGCATGGTTTGGAGACTCACTTGCGCCTCATCAACACCTAGAAATAACACGTTCGAGGGCTGTGGAAACAGGCAGGTACCTGTTGCGAGCAACTAACACAGGAATTTCAGCTGTAATCGATCCAATGGGAAGAATTTTAAATAAATCAGTGCAGTTTCAGGATGATGTGGTGAGGGCTACAATTCATCCTTATAATGGTGTTACTCCCTATGCTAGATGGGGCAACTGGATCATTATTAGTATTGTTTTTATATATCTAGTTGTGGTTTGCCTATTTAGGTGGTTAGCTTCAAGATAAGTGCAGTATTTTGTTAATTGATTAATATATTTTATCCATGAAAATTTCTTCGTTAGTGCCAGTGATTTTATCGGGAGGTTCAGGTTCTAGATTGTGGCCACTTTCTAGAAAATTATATCCCAAGCAGTTCATTCCACTTACTGGCGAAAAAAGTTTATATCAATCCGCGCTTGAACGAGTAGCTGCTTTAAAAGGTGTTAAAGATGTTCTAACGATATGCAATGAAGAGCATCGGTTTATGGCAGCTGAACAATTGCGACAGTTAAGTATATCGTCTTCAGGAATAATATTAGAACCTGTAGGGCGTAATACAGCACCTGCTATTGCTGTTGCAGCCTTTCATGCCTTGCATAATGATGCGGATGCTTCTTTACTGGTTTTGCCAGCAGACCATATTCTTGGAGATATTTCATTATTTTCTTTAGCAGTCGAGCACGCCTATCAAGCAGCAAGTGATCAATTGGTTACATTTGGAGTGGTGCCTTCGCGTGTGGAAACAGGGTATGGGTATATTAAACATAAGCAACAATACGTAACGGAGAATGCGTATTCGGTGTTGGAGTTTGTTGAGAAACCAGATTTTAAAACTGCTGAATCTTATATAGAAAGTGGCAATTATCTTTGGAATAGTGGGATGTTTTTGTTTCGTGCTGATTTGTATTTGCAAGAAATTAATAAATACCAACCTGAAATTTATCAAGCATGTAAGCAAGCTTATGAAAATAGTGAAAAGGATCTCGATTTTATCCGTTTAGATGAAGAATCTTTTTCAAAATCACCGAGTATCTCGATTGATTATGCTGTGATGGAGGAAACCAAACAAGCTGCTGTTGTGCTATTGGAAAGTGGTTGGAGTGATGTGGGCTCATGGAATGCGCTGTGGGAATCATTTGAGCGAGATCAGAATAATAATGCAAAGTATGGAGATGTAGTTGAAGAGGATTGTAATGGTTGTTTTATTCATGCAAGTAATCGACTTGTTGCTGCAGTTGGAATGAATGATCATGTTATTGTTGAAACTGCTGATGCAGTTTTGGTGGCTCCTCGCGGGAAAGCACAAGATGTTAAAAAGATTGTAGATAAGCTCAAGCAAGAAAATCGAGATGAGGTAGATATCCATCCTAAGGTGTATCGGCCATGGGGCGCTTACGAAACGATTGATATAGAAGATCGATTTCAGGTGAAGCGTATTACCGTTTCACCACTGCAAAAGCTATCTTTACAGAGTCATCATCATCGGGCTGAGCATTGGATTGTCGTAAAAGGTACAGCACGTGTAACGTGTGGTGAGAAAGAATTTTTGCTTAGTGAGAATGAATCTACCTTCATTCCAATTGGTACTAAGCATAGGTTAGAAAATCCTGGCAAGATTCCTCTCGAATTGATTGAGGTACAATCAGGTACTTATTTGGGTGAAGATGATATCGAGCGATATGATGATGATTATGGTCGTTAGGTTCTGATTCTATTACCACTTTATTCTCTCCTATGTGAGTATTAGTATTGAGAAAAACTGATTCAAGCTGCTATGCTAGCTAGCTTTTGATAAAGCTGATTAGTACCCATGCAAACCCCCTATAACCCGCAGGAAATTGAACGTTCTGTTCAAGAATTTTGGGACGATACCCAAGCATTTAAAGCAACTGAGGACAGTAAGCAAGAGAAATTTTATTGCTTAGCAATGTTTCCTTATCCTAGTGGGCGGCTGCACATGGGTCATGTGCGTAATTACACTATTGGTGATGTAATTAGTCGTTATCAACGTATGCAGGGTAAGAATGTTCTTCAGCCGATGGGTTGGGATGCATTTGGTTTGCCTGCTGAAAACGCTGCAATTAAGCATAAAGTTCCGCCCGCAAAATGGACCTATGAAAATATCGATTATATGCGAGACCAGCTTAAGCGTTTAGGCTTTGCATATGATTGGAGTCGTGAATTAGCAACTTGTCATCCCAAATATTATCGTTGGGAGCAATGGTTTTTTACAAAACTGTTTGAGAAAGGCTTGGTATATAAGAAAAAAGCTACAGTGAACTGGGACCCAGTGGATCAGACTGTACTTGCCAATGAGCAGGTTATTGATGGTTGTGGGTGGCGATCAGGTGCTGTGGTTGAGAGGAAAGAAATTGATCAATGGTTTCTTAAGATTACCGCATATGCAGATGAGTTATTGGCTGACCTAGATAAGCTGGATGGCTGGCCGGAGCAAGTAAAGGTCATGCAAAATAATTGGGTAGGTCGTTCAGAAGGTGTTCAAATAAAATTTGATATAGAAGATGTTCAGGATGAAGTAAGACATTCTATTAATGTATACACCACGCGTCCCGATACCTTGATGGGGGTCAGCTATATAGCCATAGCTGCAGAACACGATCTTGCGAAACAAGTTTCCAAAAAGTCTTCACAAATTGCAGATTTCATTCTTAGCTGTAAGCAGACGAAAGTGTCCGAAGCAGAAGTTAGCACGATTGAAAAACGTGGTATAGATACTGGTTTGCTAGCAATACATCCAATAACGGGAGAAAAGATTCCAGTGTGGATTGCAAATTTTGTGCTTGCAGAATATGGGTCAGGTGCAGTGATGTCAGTACCCGCCCATGATCAACGAGATTGGGAGTTCGCAACAAAATATAATTTAACAATAAAGCCTGTCATAGCGGCAGACAAAAATTCTACTTCTGTAGATGTGTCTCAAGAAGCGTTTACAGAAAAAGGCTGGCTGTTTGATTCTACACAGTTTAACAATCTCAGTTCACAACAGGCATTTGACAAAATTGCAGAACATTTAGAAAGCCAAGGCAAAGGTAGTAAGCAGGTAAATTATCGTTTGCGAGATTGGGGTGTGTCACGACAACGTTACTGGGGTTGTCCTATTCCAATTATTCATTGTGATAAATGCGGCTCTGTACCTGTGCCAGCACGAGATCTTCCGGTTTTACTACCTGAAAATATAGATTTTGATGGTGCAAGTTCACCATTAAATAATTTAGAAGAATTTATTAATGTTGACTGTCCTTCTTGTTCATCACCTGCAAAAAGGGAGACAGATACATTTGACACGTTTTTTGAGTCGAGCTGGTATTTCGCACGTTTTTGCAGTGTTGATAATGATGAGGTGATGCTCGATGACAGAGTAGATTATTGGATGCCAGTAGACCAATATATTGGTGGCATTGAACATGCAGTACTACATTTGTTGTATGCAAGATTTTTCAATAAATTAATGAGGGACGAAGGATTGCTTAAATGTGATGAGCCTTTTGAAAATTTATTAACACAAGGAATGGTGTTGAAAGATGGTGCAAAAATGTCTAAATCAAAAGGCAATACTGTAGATCCTGAGAACTTAATTAAAAAATATGGCGCTGATACTGTGCGTTTGTTCGTAATGTTTGCAGCGCCTCCTGAGCATTCACTTGAATGGTCGGATACTGCGGTAGAAGGGTCTTCTAGATTTATAAATAAGTTATGGCGTTTGGTGGATGAGTGTGCTGAAAATAATCAGAGTGATCGTTCAGATAATGTTAATGATTTAACCGAAGCCCAAAGTGCGTTACGTCGTAAGTTGCATGAGACGATTAAGAAGGTCACCGACGATATGGGTAGACGTCACACTTTCAATACCGCCATTGCAGCGAATATGGAATTGATAAATCAATTGCAAAGTTTTGAAGATATTTCAACGCAAGGTAATGCGATTCGTCAGGAGACACTAGAAGGAATTGTTCTTATGTTAGCGCCAATTATACCGCATGTATGTCATGTGATGTGGCAGCGGCTGGGAAATTCGCAGGCGATATATGGGATGCAATGGCCAGTAGTAGACTCAAACGCATTGAAAAGAGATAGTATTGAGCTTGTTGTACAGGTGAATGGTAAAAAACGTGCTACGATTAGTTTACCTGCAAGCGCTGAAAAGCAAGTTATAGAATCAACAGCTCTAAATGATGAGAATGTGAAAAAGTTTACAGAAGAAAAAATAATAGCAAAGGTTATTGTTGTTCCTGGTCGTCTAGTTAATATCGTAGTTAAATAATAATGTTCAAGTATTTTCAAATCCTGCTTATTACGAGCTTTATGTCTGGATGTGGCTTTCATCTGGCAGGCGAGGGTACATTTGCCGATGAACTTAGTAATACTTATGTTCAAGGCGCTTCGTCAAGTAAAGAAATGTTGCGCTTATTAGAAAAAAACCTCAGATCTAATCAAATCAATGTTGTCGAATCTGATAATGCAACAGCTGTATTACGGATTATAAACGAAGAAACTGAAAAAGTTGTATTGACTGTTGATAATGATGGGAAAGCTCGTGAGTTTGAGTTGTTGTTGAAGGTGAAGTTTGATGTTAGACGTTCAGATAATACCGTTTTATTAAATCAACAAGCTGTAGAACTTAGTCGTGATTTTGTTTTCGATAAAAGTGACTTGCTCGGTACTAATGAAGAAGAACAAGAATTATATAATGAGATGCGACGTGATGCAGCTAAACTAATTATTTATAGGCTGCAAACAATCTAACCTAAAGGGTTTAATTATTATCGTTGAGAACAATTTTGCCGATTGCAGCAGAATCTAATTCACCATCACCTTGTTCTACAAGTTTTCTTAAGTATTTTTCTACCATTTCCGTGCCTGGAATAGAAATATTATTTTCTTCTGCGCTTATTAATGCAATCCCAATATCTTTGAAGTGTAGTTCTGCTTTAAAGCCAGGTTTATAGTTATCTTCTAATATACGTTTACCATGTAACTCAAGAACTTTGCTGTTAGCAAAACCACCTAGCAGAGCTTCTCTTACTTTACTTGGGTCAACGCCTGAAGATTTTGCTAATAGAAAAGCTTCTCCTACTGCTGCTACAGTTTGTGCGGCTACGATTTGATTACAAGCTTTTGATACTTGCCCAGCGCCATGGCCACCTATATGTACAATATTCTTGCCTAGGACTTGCAGTACTGGATATGCGTAATTGAATGCGTCACTACCACCCCCAACCATTATAGAAAGTGTTCCATCTATAGCACCTTGCTCTCCACCAGAGACTGGGGCATCTAGCATGTCTATGTTTTTGGCTTTAAGGCTTTGTGCGATAGATCGGGTGACTTTCGGAGAAATCGTGCTCATATCAATTACTAAGTGTTTCGATTTTGCACCGTCAATAATTCCACTTTTCCCCATGATAACTTTTTCAACATCTGGGCTATCAGACACCATCGTAATGCTAATATCACAGTTTTCAGCTAACTCTGCGGGAGAATTATATGTTTCTATATTGTTAGCGGTAAACGATTCTAGTGTTTCAGGGTTACGAGCATATAAGCCTAAATTGTGTTTGGCCTGTAATAAGTTATTAGCCATGGGTTTACCCATGATGCCTAGCCCAATAAGGCCGATTCGATTGATAGTCATATTTGAATGAGTTGATTATGTAAGCAGTGTAAAGCTTAGCAGAAAACAACTTGTCGTTTGGCAGTATCTTATCTACATGTTTACAGAATACTAATTGTTCAACTAGTGTCTGAGTTTTCTTGGTTAGAGCGTATGTTGCTAATAACAGAACTAAGCGCAAGGTCAAAGCGATTGCTTTCGCTTATTAAGCTACTTCTTCCAGCTGATAAATCATCCATGAAAGTTTGCAAGTCTATTTCAAAGTTATAGTCTCCTGATCGATCACTGAAGACTAGATAATTAGTCTCTATGATTGCTTCAGAGAATTTAAGTCTGCGCTTAGCACGATCTTCACCTTGATATATCTCTAACCAGACTCCTGGCACGATGCTTTCAGGTAGATGTTCAGCTATATTTAATTGCGGCTCCTCTTCGATATCATTTTCATCAAACTCAGTTTCAGAATCTAGTTCACTAGCAAGTTCGTGTTGACTGCCATTTTGTTGTGCTTCTTTTTGTTCACCTAAATCAACTAACGATTCTTCAGAATTCACAGTTTCATTAATGTTACTTTCAGAATCGGTGTTAATTTCAACAGCTTCGATTGGTTGTGCAGTAACGATTTCAGGTATTTCTACTTCAACTTCATTGTCTGCTTTGTCTTCTTTATCTTCTGTTGCAAGTTCAGTTGTAGTTGTAGCTATAGGCGCTAAGTTTTTAAATAAATGAATGACATTGTCTTGGTCTTCAGTAATATTGCTTGATTCGGGGTTTAGTATTGCTGAATCATAATGAAGTTCATTGTCTTCTAGTTCTATTTTTCTTAAATAAGTTAAGTACCAAACCTCTGCTTCTTCTAATACCTCTTCAAATTCATCTTTACGACTTGTGAAATATTCAAGATCAGCTCTAATATTTTTAAAGAATTCGTTAGGGAAATGAATATATTTGCTAACTTTATTTAAAGAGGGCTTGTGTTGAGAGATTTCAATTATCCTTCGAAGAGTACGTACAGAGCTGCGCCATTCTTTCGTTGTTCTTCCATAATTCATGTAAATATATGCCATATGTGGCGCCCAACACTTAAGGCAAAATTCAAGTATTTGATAAGGGGTTTCTTTGTGTGCGGTAAATTTTTTAATAGTATGGATAACAACGCGTTTTGCAGCAGATCGTTGTGATTTTAGCTTGTGTTGGTGTGAAATTATCTTTTCTTTAGTTGCATCTTGATCTGATGGAAAAATATCTAAATCTTGAATTTCGGTAAGTGCTAATTCGAATATTTGTACATCCGTCTCAAAGCTATCGGTTATGTTCCTTACTATTGTATTTAGCTTTATAAATAATGATTGATTGTCCTCTCCAGCTATTGTTCCAATTGATGTAAGTTTGTTTAAAAGTTGCCTAGAGGGGTGTCTAGGGTTTTGGAAAAAAGTGAAATCTATTAACGCAAGCTTTATAGTGGAAATTTGCAATCTTGACAATGTGTCTTTCATTGGATTGCAAATTGCATCATCCTGAAGAATGACATGGAAAATATTGCTTACGAAATCGATAACCTTTTCTTCATTGTCTACGATTTCATTTGCATCTAATGCACCTTTTTCCTGCAATGTTCTTCGCACAGCAGTTTTAATTTGGTTGGGTTTAAAAATGGCATTGCTTGAAGCTTCTACACGCTGAACACTAGATAATGCACGTACAAACTGTCTTCTTTGTGCAGGTGATGAATCAGATTGTGTGTTTGAACTATAGGGTTGTAATAGTAAGCTAACAGTTATCTCATCTAATCCTGTTTGACCCGGACCATAAACGTCCATCGAAATATCATCAACAATATCAGGAGTAGTGCTTAAATGTTTACCCACATAATCATCATGATTGTCATATTCTTGTTGCCACTTTTCTTGTTCTATAGGTGCATAAAACTGCCCTGTGCTCATGCTCATGATGGATGAGTTATATCGTGGATCGTTATTTGAGTCTTTTTCGTCGCTTATTTCATGATCTATGTTTTTGCTTGGTGAGATATTCACATCTAACAAGAAGTTATGCATTGCCATGTAAAAATCATTTAAATTTGGGGCGATATTTTCATGTAGTAATTTACTTATTAGTATTTTACCATCTGCAGGTATATTTAATGGAGCAATACAATTCTGTATTAATTTATAAAAATCTTGTGGTTGTAAACAACTGGTGTTGAAGTCTCGGTGAGCAAGAAAGGATAACTCTTCTAATTGTTGGGTTAGTCGGTTGATTATGTCTGAATGTCTCGAAACACATCGTTCTACTAATTGATCAATTACGAGTGCAAGCTCAATTAAGTCAGTATCCATGCTGCGATTAGCATTATGATCATTGTTGCTTAATTCCGTGATTGTGGAACTAGTTGTATAAAAGCTTGTTTCTAGCTCAACATAAAATTCAGAAGATACAATGTGCTTTCTTTCAATAAATGCATCTAATGCTTGGTCACGAATTTTTAGGCTGGTTTCATTGATCTGAATACGATAGCTGTCATCACTTGCTAACGTAAAACTCTCATCTAAAATTGAGTTTAAGAAATTCTTAAAATTGAGATGGACGATTTCAACTACTTTGTCGTAGCTAATGTGACCTTCATTATCAAATATTTCTAACTGGCTCGATTCTGGCATTTTGGTGTTTTTCTGGTAAATATCTATATTTTTCTAAGAAATAGTGTAGGGTATTCCGTATAAACATAACGTTAATTGGCAATCGCTTAATCTAAAGCATTGTGCCGTTCATCGGCTATCATGTACCCTGTAAATAATATGTCCAATTCAACGGCCTTCTGGGCTTAAAGCTAATGCAAATACGGTTTTCTCATTTAAAAGACAAGTTATCTAAATCTTCTGTTTTCCCTTTATTGGTGAGTGGAGATGAGCCATACCAGCACATGTTGGCGTGCGATATGTTTCGTGCAAGAGTCAAAGAGCTCGGTTTTGCGGAGCGAAAGATCTTAACAGTTGAAGCAGGTTTTGATTGGTCAGAATTAGCGCATGAGCAAAGCAATATGTCGTTATTTGGCGAACGCACTTTGATAGATTTGCGTATTCCTAATGGCAAGCCTGGTGTCGCGGGATCTAAAGCGATTATCAATTTCATTAAAAATTTACATGCAGATGTAGCGCTACTTATTCAAACGCCTAGATTAGATCGTAGTGGTATAAATTCTGCTTGGGCTAAAAAATTGGATAAAGTGGGTGGCCTGTTACGAGTCTGGCCTCTAAATGAAATGGAAACACGTAGTTGGATACATCAGAAATTACGTGCAAAGGGTTTTACTGCTACGAGTGAAGTCGTTGCTTATATTACACAACAAGTTGAAGGTAACTTGCTTGCTGCGATGCAGGAAATCGAAAAAATTTCACTTATTAGTGATAACAAAAAATTGGATATAGAAATTATCCATACCTTATTAACAAATAGTAGTCATTATTCTCTTAATGAATTAATGGAGGTTGTGCTTAAGGGCGATGCAGCAAGAATGATTAGAATTATTGCAGGTCTTAAGAAAGAAGATGTTGCGCCTCCGTTATTACTGTGGGGCTTAACAGAGCAAGTGAGGAAGCTGATTGAGAGTAAGCCCGACGTGGTTGCAAGAAGAAATGCTCAGCAAGATATCTTGCATGGTTTAAGTGTGATACATCAACAGAATACAGATGTTTGTCAGAAAAATTTAGGTTCTAAAACGACTGACTTACTTAAACAATGCGCACGAGTGGATCGCGTTATTAAGGGGCGGGCATTTGGTGATCCATGGCAAGAATTATTGCAATTAAGTATAGCTACGCGCAACTCAGTATAAAAATTATTTTAGTATAAGAGTAATGAATATGAATAACGCAGTAAATAATCAAAAATCGTCCATTAAGTCTTATGTGGAAAGCGTGACTAAACAAGCTTCAGCGGTCCGTGCTGAGATTGCCGCTGCATCTACCGCTACAAAGAACCAAGTGCTACAAAATATTGCAGATGAAATCATGCGCTCTAGTGCAACATTGAAACAGCAAAACCAACTTGATTTACAAGCAGGTGAAAAACGGGGGCTGGATAGTGCGCTTCTTGATCGTTTAGAACTCACGGATAAACGAATTGATGCCATGGCGGAAGGATTGGTTCAAGTTTGTTCACTAGCAGATCCAGTGGGAGAAACTACTGAAATGGAAACGCGGCCTAGTGGTATTCAAGTAGGTAAAATGCGAGTTCCTATTGGCGTGATATTAATTATTTATGAATCTAGGCCAAATGTAACAGCCGATGCCGCAGCTTTATGCATTAAGTCTGGCAATGTAACTATTTTGCGAGGTGGTTCAGAGGCATTGAACTCAAATCAATCTATAGCTAAATGCATTCATACAGGACTGGAGAAAGCAGGGCTTTCTAGGGATATCGTCCAAGTTATTACGACAGCAGATCGTGATGCCGTTACAGAATTACTACATGCTGATGACTATATAGATATCGTTATACCGCGAGGTGGAAAAGGTTTGATTGAAAAAATCATGCAAGAATCTCGTATTCCATTAATAAAACATTTGGATGGTGTTTGTCATGTGTACATACATGATGACGCTGATGTAGAGATGGCGACAAATATTGCATTTAATTCTAAGGCACAACGATTTGGTGTTTGCAATGCAATGGAAACCTTATTGATTGATAAAGGCATAGCCAATAAAATTTTACCGAATTTGCAGAAAAAATTCGCTGAAAAGAACGTAGAGTTAAGAGGTTGTGATGAAACGTGTAAGATTTTGAATGATATATCACGCGCAACACAAGATGATTGGTATGCAGAATATCTTGGGCCAATGTTGGCAGTTAAGATTGTCGATGATGTTTCTCAAGCTATGCAGCATATTGAGAAATATGGCTCACATCATACGGACTCAATTGTTACTGATAATAAAAATGTTGCGCAGAAGTTTCTGCGAGAAGTAGACTCCAGTTCAGTAATGATCAACGCTTCGACTCGTTTCGCAGATGGTTTTGAATATGGTTTAGGGGCTGAAATTGGGATCAGTACAGATAAGTTGCATGCAAGAGGGCCTGTTGGGCTTGAGGGTTTAACAACTCAAAAATTCATAGTGTTGGGGGATGGAAATATACGTGTATAGCTATTTCTTTGCTGATACAGAGCATAAGGTAGGGTTGTGTTAACAATATTAGATGACTGCTTTGATGCTCTAATGATGAGTTATTTATGCTAGGTATATTTGGTGGAAGTTTTGACCCACCTCACTTTGGTCATATTCGATCTGTATTGGGTCTGTTAGAGAACTTTGATTTTGAGCAGATACGTTTAATTCCTTGTCAACTTTCACCTCATAAAGATAATGTGCATGCGAGTGCTAATCATCGCTGGCAAATGCTGAATCTAATATGTACTAATCATGAAAAATTGATAGCAGATGATAGAGAGCTCAAGCGTCAAGCACCATCTTATACGATAGACACTTTGTTAGAATTGCGAGAAGAATACGGTGAAAAACGATCGATCGTATTAATTATAGGTGTGGATGTCTTTTTAAAATTTTGTAAATGGCATCGGTATGAAGAAATATTATCACTCTGCCATATATTATTAGTACAGCGTCCTGGCTATAGTCTGATAGATGGAGTAGGGGGTGATGGAGGTGAGAAAGAGTATTTTGATATTAACAACACTAAAGATATTGGAATTTTATCGAGTCAACCTTTTGGAAAAATATACGCAAGTGATTTGGAAGAGGTGAATGTCTCATCGACTTTGATAAGAAAATCCATCTCTGAAGGACAGCAGCCCAAATTTATGTTGCCTGGAAATATTTGGAACTATATTCGCAGAAATAAACTATACATTTAAATACGTAATATGAAACATAAAAAAACAGTAGAAATAATTGTCAATGCTCTCGAAGATATGAAGGGTAATGATATTTTGGTCATGGATATGGATGGTAAGACGGATGTGTTTGATGCAATGATAATTGCTACAGGCACTTCAGATAGGCATGTGAAATCACTTGCAGACAATGTAGTTAATGAGGTTAAAAGAAAAAATTTAAGTGTCTTAGGTGTAGAGCATGAACGTTCATGGGTGTTGGTAGACTTAATTGATGTGGTTGTTCATATAATGTTAGAAGAAACGCGAGAATTTTATAGTTTAGAAAAGCTATGGGAAATTAGCACAGATCGTAAACAAGTCTCTTAAGTTTGTATTGCTCTTTTTTTAAATTATAAAGTAGAAGTGAATCTTTATATTGTAGCGGTAGGTGAAAAATCACCGTCATGGGTTGAGTTGGGAGTATCTGAGTATCTTTCGCGAATGCCACATGAGTGTAAGGTAAAGCTGGTGACGGTTGCGACAACAAAGCGAACAAAGAATATTTCAGTTCCACAAGCTCAAGAACGTGAGCAATCACTTCTGATAAAAAGTACACCAAATAATAGTTTACGAATCGCCCTAGACGAACATGGTAAAACATGGTCGACGATGGCGTTGGCTACAAAGTTAGAAGGATGGTTGCAAGAAATCCCTGCAGTAACGCTTTATATCGGAGGGCCGGATGGTTTTACGTCAGATTTTCTTAAACAAGTTGACATGGTTTGGTCTTTATCTTCGTTGACAATGCCGCATATGCTAGTACGTCTTGTATTAGTTGAGCAGTTATATCGGGCGTGGACGGTGATACAAGGGCATCCCTATCACCGTGAGTAGCTATATTCTTATAAATCTAGGCATGCTTGATTAAATGTGTGAGCTTGTCCTAGCCTCTGGATCAAGTCGTCGGCGCTCATTATTGAGCCAGCTTAATCTGGAGTATCGTGTGGTGATCCCTAATGTGGATGAAGTGGTTTTTGCTGGTGAGTTGGCTGCTGAATACGTTTGTAGAATTGCTAAACTTAAGGCTGAAGGTGTGTGCGAGTTTGTCTCAACTAATGAATCAATATTGGCGGTGGACACAATAATATCATTGCGTGGTGAAATCATTGGTAAGCCAATTGATGCCCGGCATGCAGAAAATATATTACAGAAATTATCTGCTGTGGAGCATGAGGTTTTAACAGCTCTATGCCTTAAAATACAAGATCGTTACTATGAGGCAATGGTTGTCACCAAAGTTAAATTTAAGCAACTTACCAAAAGCCAAATAGTTGCTTATTGTTTGACGAATGAACCCTATGACAAGGCGGGAGCTTATGCAATACAGGGTTTGGCAGCTACGTTTGTTGAGTATATTTTTGGCAGTTATACCAACGTAGTGGGTTTGCCATTATTTGATGTCTGTAAACTTTTAAATCAAGCAAATTTGTATAAATTCGATTATGTCTAGAGAAGACTGGGTACAATAACTAATGAGCGAAGAAATCCTAATCAATATGACGCCTCAAGAAACGCGAGTAGCTATTGTTGAGAATGGGGTTTTACAAGAAATTCAAGTTGAACGGGTTAGTAAGCAGGGGTTGGTAGGGCATATATATAAAGGATGTGTGAGTCGCGTTATGCCAGGTATGGATGCGGCTTTTGTAGATATAGGTTTGCCTAAAGCAGCATTTATACATAGTTCTGATGTAGCCTTTTGGCCAAAAAGTTCACGCGGCAAAAACCCACATGTTAGTCAGCCGCCGGATGAAGCCATTCAAGTTCCAAATGATAATATTACAAATTTATTGCATGAAGGGCAGCAACTTTTGGTGCAAGTAGTAAAAGATCAGTTGGGGACTAAAGGTGCTCGTCTAACAACAAACATTACATTGCCTTCGCGTTACATGGTGCTATTGCCTTATTCTCATGATGTGCGCCTGTCAACGCGAATTGAAGACGAAGAAGAGCGTGTACGGTTAACAACTACGACGCAAAAATTAGTTGACGAATTGAATGCTAATTGTGGATGTATTTTACGTACGGCAGCAGAGGGTGTAAGCGAAACAGATTTAAGAAGAGATCTGAAGTTTTTATTAAACCTTTGGGCCACAATTGTAGAGAAGGTCAATAAAGTTTCCTCTGTAGATGAGGTGTATTCAGATCTGCCTTTAGCGGTGCGCACACTAAGAGACCTTTCGGTAGATGATATTGAAGTAATTAGAATTGATTCACGTGCAACATTTGATACTGTGAAAGAATTTGCTGATAAATTAGTACCTGAACTTTCAAATTGTGTAACAAGATATTCAGGAAGCAGGCCAATTTTTGATCTTTATTCAATAGAAGACGAATTACAAAAAGCGCTGCATAGAAAAGTAACCTTGAAATCGGGAGGTTATTTAATATTTGATCAGACTGAAGCCATGACGACTATTGATATTAATACTGGTGGTTTTGTTGGGCATCGTAATTTAGAAGAGACGATATATAAAACAAACCTTGAAGCTGCACAGGCAATAGCGAGACAGCTTAGGTTACGTAATCTTGGTGGGATTATCATAATCGATTTTATTGATATGGATGATGAAGAACATAAACGCCAAGTAATTCGCGTATTCGAGAAATCATTAGATAGAGATCGTGCAAAAAGTCAGGTATGTGAGGTCTCTCCATTAGGTTTGGTTGAAATGACGCGCAAGCGGACAAGAGAGAGTTTAGAGCATGTGTTATGTGAGCCATGCACAAACTGCTCTGGTCGTGGGTATATCAAAAGTGCAGAAACAGTTTGTTTTGAACTTTTTCGAGAAATTATGCGCGAAGCAAGGCAGTATGAAACGAACGAATTGCTAGTATTGGCGTCTCAACAAGTAGTAGATTTATTATTGGATGAGGAGTCGACAAGTCTGGCAGAGTTAGAAGATTATATTGGTAAAACAATAAAATTGCAGGTGGAATCACTTTATTCACAAGAGCAATTTGATGTGGTGCCTTTATAATTAATATATTAGACATATCTGTTTCGATAAGTTGTTTTTTATGTTTCGTAAATTATTTTTAAGTAGTTGGTACTTGCTTGTTGGGCTTTTGGTGCTGTTTGCTATTGCGATTAGTATCGTTCGTGGCTACCCATCAATATATCAACACTATCTGCCTCAAATTCAACAA
Source organism: Gammaproteobacteria bacterium (assembly GCA_045105815.1). Lineage (GTDB taxonomy): Bacteria > Pseudomonadota > Gammaproteobacteria > UBA4575 > UBA4575 > JABDMD01. Next base: position 13,198 of record JBGCDX010000084.1, on the reverse strand, counting down.
ACTATTTCATCTATTTTAGGTAAACCCGTCCACATTGAGTCAATGCGAATTGATTGGCATGGTTTCACTCCACAAATTACTGCACGAAACGTATCTATATTTGAAGATGAGAGTGGCTATGATGAGCTTCTTAATGTCGATGAGGCTGTGATTTCTATAGACACTTATAGAAGCTTGATCCGTAAAAAATTGACATTTAATGAACTAACCTTTTCAGGTGGCGATCTGCAACTGGTGCGAACAGCTGATGAAAGAATTATTCTAAATGGTATAGATATAAGTAAAAGACTTGCTGAGCGCAAGAAGAATAATCAGAGTAATGAGTTAAATATTAATTTATTCAATAGTTCAATTTCAATTATCGATGAAATAAGAAAGTTAGATTACTTCTTTGATCGAGTTGACATTGTGCTTGGTTTTTCAGGGGATTATTTTAAAGTTTCTTCTAAATTTATTCTCCCTCAAACATTGGGTGATTCATTTATTTTAAGTGCAGATATACGAGACTTAGATAAAGGTTTTAAGAATATAAAAGGAAAATTCTACAGTAAAGGAAAAAATATTAACTTAGAGTTACTAGATGACTTTTTTCCTAAAATTCAAGTTGGTATAAGCAAAGGTGTCTCAGATTTTAATATATGGGGTAATTTTAATTCTATAAAACAGCGTACTTTTGTGGGCGATTTGAATCTACGCGAATTAGTTTATAGAGAAATTAAAGTGCCAATAAAGAATGCATTAAAAGATAATGAGATTATTGCAATGGATGCAAACTTTAGATTGCAGGGAGATTTAGAAGACTGGCAACTCGCGCTTAATGATGTGAGAGTAAAAACTGCTAATTACACATGGCCTGGTAATCAGTATGAGGTGAGTTGCACAGGTTGTGACAAACAACAATTAACTTTGTCTGCAGCGTTTGACTATATTGATTCTGAGCCGTTACTTACAACTTTCCAGCATTTTCCATTTATTGCAGAGCGATTAAATGAAGTGATGGATAAAGTTGAAATTAAAGGTGTGCTCGAGTCTTCCTATATACAAGTTCAAATCAATCAAAGCAAGTTAATTAAATACGCATACAAATCATTACTGCAAGAAGCAAATATAATTGTGCCACAACAAGAAGTTGCGATTACTTCGATTGTCGGCATGGTTAGAGGCAATCATCTTCAAGGAAGTTTAGAGCTCGCCTGTGATGAAATGGGTATAAAAATAAATAAAATCTTGAATCTGCCATTAGAAAATCAAAAAGTTAAAGGCCAGATTAACTGGCAACATAATGATGGAACTATATTAATTGCAATGCAGAATATAGAACTAGAGTCGGATGAAATGATTGCGAATGTACAAGGTATGTTACAAGTTGTTAATAAAATACCTTACGTAGACATTCAGATTGATGTGCCTTATGCGCCAGCAGAAACAATAAAAAGATACCTTCCTTATCGAAAGATGAAGCCTAAATTATCTAAATGGCTGAGTGATAGTATTGTTGCGGGGACACTAAAGAATGGAAGTCTGCTGTTTCATGGGAATCCGAGGAACTTTCCATTTAAAAACAAGCCTGGAAGAATTGAGATTGAAGCGAATATTGAAAATGGGGTTCTGTCTTATCGACCAAATTGGCCTATAGCAAGCAATATCACTACTGATTTTAAAATTGATAATAATTACTTAGAGATAAACGCAAGCCAAGGTAATATTCTAGACTCTTCAATTAAGCAAGTGCACGCAAAAATAGATGATTTGAAGCTGCCTCGTCTAATTCTTAATGGTAGTGCAGTGGGTCCGGCAAATAACATCTTAGAATATTTGCAGCAATCATCTATTCTTCCGCAAGATAGTAAAGTTATCAAACACATAACTGCTAGTGGCAATACAAATCTTGATTTAGATCTTTCGTTAACACTGACTAAAAAATTAGAAAAGCAGATTTTAGTAGGGGGAGAGGTTGAATTTAAAAATGCTGGATTAGAAGTAAATGTACTATCGCTTCCATTTACCGATTTAAATGGGAAATTGCGATTTAATCAAGCTGGGGCCGAAGGGAATGATTTGCGAGCAAAGTTATATGGCGCGCCAATCAGCGGTAATGCAGTGAAAACAAATGATGGTGGAACATTAATATCAATACTAGGTGATTTTGATTTAGATACTTATTTTGCTAAAAATTATACAAAACTAAATAAATATATTAAAGGTGTCGCACCGGTTACCGCTGAAGTCAAAATACCGCGTTTTACTAAGGGTGGTGGTGAAAAATTACTTACGGTAAAGGTTGATAGTGATATGTATGGTGTTACAGCTTTGCTTCCGTCACCTTTTAAAAAAGCATTTGATGAAACAAAAAAAATATCTATTCAAACAAAACATTCTAAGAGCGTAGGTAATGAAATTTTTGCAAATCTTGAGAATCAAACCTTTATGCGTGCGAGCATTGATGAGGGTTCAAAACAGATTTCGAAGATGGAATTACGTATGGGCGATGATCAATTTGGTTCACATCAAGATGGCGTAAAAATTTCTGGGAAGACGAATAGTTTCGTTCTTTCAGAATGGCGTGAGCTTTTGAGTGCAAATGAAGAGAAGACACTTGAGATAAAGGAAGTTGACATGTTTGTTAATCGTGTCGAGTTGGGAGATTTGAGTATCGACAATGTGGATTTCAACGTATTAAAGCAATCCCAATTCTGGGTAGGAAATATTAATTCATCAGTAGCAAAAGGAAAGTTTGAGTATCCTATAGATTATCGTAGTGGAAGTGTAGCCACTGCAGATTTTGATTATTTGCGATTTTCTAATAAAGATTCAAAAACTTCATCGTTTTCAAAGCATTCGACAAACCTAGATCCTAGACGTTTACCGGCTTTAGTGATTAATGCAGATACATTTGAATACAAAGACGCAGTATTTAATAACGTTAGTTTGAAGACAAAGCCATCAACTAATGGATTAGAAATAGATTCACTCCAAGGTAATGGTCGTAAACTTCAAGTATCTGCTAATGGGAAGTGGGTAATTGATGATAACGATAACCAGTATACGAATCTTTTGATTAATCTGAAATCTCAAAATCTTCACGATACCTTTGCAGGGTTAGGGTTTGATAGTTCTGTTAGTGAAGGGGAAGGTAGTATTGCAGCAAATTTTGAGTGGCCAAGCGCACCATATCAGTTCTCATTATCTAAAGTGGCTGGTGATGCAAATATAAGATTCAAGGATGGTGCAATATCATCAGTTGAACCAGGTGGCGCAGGTCGGTTAATTGGTTTATTTAATTTTGGTGAAATATCTAGAAGACTATCTTTAGACTTCACAGATTTTTTCTCTAAAGGTTATGCGTTTGAAAAAATACGTGGTGACTTAAAATTTAAAGATGCAAATTTAACAACAGAGAATTTAAAGATTAAAGGACCTTCTGCGGATTTGTTAATACAAGGTAGGACGGGAATTGAAGCTCAAGATTATGATCAAGTTGTAACCGTATCTCCTCATGTAAGCGGGGGGTTGCCGTGGATTGGTTTAGCAGTTGGGGGGCCATTGGGAGCAGTTGGGGTGCTTGTAGGAGAGAAAATAGCTAAATCAATTGGGGTGGATGTCAATAAAGTTACCGAAGTTAAATACAGTATGAAAGGTAGTTGGCAAGAACCTGTGATTGAGTCAATTTCACAAAAAGTAGTAGGAAATAAATCTACACCACAGGCACAAGGTCAGCCGACACCTGATTCGTTTCCCTAGAATGCTGGCATTGAAGTATTAAAATAGGCGAAACTTTGCGAATAGGGAATCATTCAGACGTAATTTCAAGTTATGTTTGTTTATATCTCTACTTTAGTAGACTCGGTCAGCGGTAGGATATGCAATAATACTGGCTTCTATAAATAGCGATTATTGAAAAATTTTGAGTAAAGTTGCAGCCATCCAAATGGCATCGGGTCCAAAAGTGGATGCCAATCTCCGCGAGGCAGGACGCCTTATTTCTCAAGCAGCCGAAGCCGGTGCAGAATTAATTGTATTGCCTGAAAACTTTGCCATCATGGGCATTGAAGAAAGCGATAAAATAGCCGTCCGAGAATCTCAGGGTGATGGTCCAATTCAGACGTTTCTGTCAGATCAGGCAAAGCAACATAATGTTTGGTTAGTGGGTGGTACGATCCCCTTAGAATGTAGCGACCCTAATAAAATTCTAGCTGCGTGTATTGTCTATGACAATAAAGGTAATTTTGTTGAGCGCTATGACAAGATTCATTTGTTTGATGTAGATTTAGTTGATACGGGCGAAAATTATATAGAGTCTGAAACCATTGAATTTGGTGAAATAAATTTAAAAGTAGTTGATTCACCATTTGGAAAAATTGGTCTAGCAGTTTGTTACGACTTACGTTTTCCAGAGCTATTTAGAGGCTTACTTGACTTGGGAGCGGAAATTATTGTTTTGCCAGCCGCATTCACGGCGGCGACAGGAAAAGCGCATTGGGAAAGTCTACTAAGAGCACGTGCAATTGAGAACATAACCTATGTAATAGCATCGGGTCAGGGTGGTTATCATCTAAATGGTCGTGCAACGCATGGCGATAGCATGATTATTGATCCTTGGGGGGCAATACTAAATCGAATTCAACACGGTGCAGGATTTACACTTGCAGAAGTTAATATTGAGTATTTACGATCACGGCGAAAAACATTTCCGTGTATTCAACATAGAAGAATGAAATAGATTTCTACTTTTCACTTAAGATAAAAAAATATGCAAAACCCCATAGAGCTTGCAAAAAGCAGTATTTTAGATCCCTCTGGTCTAGATGAATCACATTTATCACAAGCATTTGGTGCATTGCTTAATACATCAGCTGACAGTGGTGATATTTATTTTCAAATGCGTAAGCATGAGGCATGGTCATTAGAGGACGGTATTGTAAAAGATGCTAGCTATAATATTAGTCAAGGTGTTGGGATACGCGCCATTAAAGGTGATAAGTCTGGTTTCGCATATTCAGATGAAATTTTATTGCCAGCATTATTAGAATCTTGTAAAGCTGCACGTGCTATCGCCAGAGGTAATCAAAACGGACAAGTACAAGCTTGGAAAACGAATACTGGTAATCAGCTCTACATGCCAGATAACCCATTAGACTCACTTACGGAGTCTGACAAAGTCGATCTACTTCGTTCATTGGATGTGCTAGCACGCAAACAGGATAATCGAGTTAAGCAAGTGATGGCATCCATTGCAGGCACACATGAAATAATATTAGTGGCGAATAGCGATGGTTCAATGGCTGCCGATGTTAGGCCTCTGGTTAGATTAAATGTTTCTGTAATAGTTGAAGATAAAGGTCGACTAGAGCAAGGAAGCGCAGGCGGTGGCGGTCGTGTTGGTTATGATATGTTTACTCAAGATAATCATGCACATTCATTTGTACATGAAGCAGTAAGAATGGCGTTATTAAATTTAGATGCGGTTGAAGCGCCCGCTGGCGAAATGGATGTCGTATTAGGCCCGGGTTGGCCAGGTGTATTGCTGCATGAAGCCATAGGTCATGGGCTAGAAGGTGATTTCACACGCAAAGGAACCTCAGCTTTTAGCGGTCGTATAGGGGAACGTGTTGCCAGTAATGGAGTAACGGTTGTAGATGATGGTACTTTAGAAAATCGTAGAGGTTCATTAAATATTGATGATGAAGGTACCACCACAAAATGTACAACATTGATTGAAGATGGAATTTTGAAAGGGTTTATGCAAGACAAACTTAATGCGAAACTCTCAAATACTGAACCTACCGGTAATGGAAGGCGAGAATCGTATGCACACTTACCTATGCCACGTATGACGAATACCTATATGTTGGCTGGAGAACATGACCCAGGTGAGATCATCAGTTCGGTTGATTCAGGGTTCTATGCTGTTAACTTTGGTGGTGGTCAGGTAGACATAACTTCTGGAAAATTTGTTTTTTCAGCATCAGAAGCTTATCTGATTGAAAAAGGCAAAGTAACCAAGCCTGTTAAAGGCGCAACCTTGATTGGTGATGGTCCAGATGTACTAACACGCGTTAGCATGATAGGGAACGATCTAAAATTAGATCAAGGTGTTGGTACCTGCGGAAAAGAAGGTCAAAGTGTACCTGTAGGGGTTGGGCAACCAACTTTACGAATCGATGGCATCACTGTCGGCGGCACTTCTCAATAAACATTCACTGTAGTAATAGAAATGAAATCTGAACCTTCCCCCTATACAAAAGATAAGTTAGAAGAATTAGTTCAATCTTGTTTAATCGAAGCTAAACAGCAAGGCGCTTCAAGCGCTGAAGCAAGTATCAATGTTGAGCATGGATTATCAGTAACGGCTCGGCTGGGAGAAGCTGAAACATTAGAGCGTCATAATGATCGTGGTTTAGGTATCACTATTTATATGGGCCAAAAGAAAGGCAATGCCAGTACAACTAGTTTTGAGCCTGAAGCGATTAAAGATGCTGTTACCGCGGCTTGTAATATTGCTAAATTTACAGAAGAAGATGATTGTGCCGGGCTAGCTGAAGCTGAGCTTATGGCGACTGATATGCAAGATTTACAGCTTGATCATCCTTGGGGCGTATCACCGGAAGAGGCGCTAGAGATAGCTATCTCTTGTGAAAATGCAGCACGTGAAGACGATAAAATTTCTAATTCCGAAGGAGCTTCGTTAACGAGTTCGCGCGGAACTACAATTTATGCAAACTCTCATAATTTTGTAGGTAGCTATAGTTCAACACGGCATAACTTGTCTTGCGTAGTCATTGCAGAACAAGATGGAAATATGCAAAGGGACTATTGGTTTGCTACCGCACGTGACCCAAAAAATTTAGATACAGCTGAGAGTATAGGTAAGAAAGCAGCTGAAAGAACCGTAAGTCGACTCGGTTCACGAAAGATTTCTACCCAAACCACACCCGTAGTTTTTGAAGCGAATATGGCACGTTCATTATTTTCACACTTTATTTCTGCGGTAAGTGGTGGGTCTCTTTATCGAAAAGCTTCTTTCTTAATAGATCATCTAGATAAACAAGTCTTCTCTGATTCAATTACGATAACTGAAGATCCACTTATAAAAGGTGGGTTTGGAAGTAGCACGTTCGATCTAGAAGGTGTCGCGACAAAAGCACGTACGCTTGTAGATAAAGGTTTGCTCAAAGGTTACGTCTTGAGTAGTTATTCAGCTAGAAAATTAGCGATGCAGACAACAGGTAATGCTGGTGGAGTTCATAACTTAGAAATACAAGCGGGGTCTAAAAATTTAGATCAGTTACTTAAGCAAATGCAGAAAGGATTGTTAGTGACTGAGCTGATTGGTCATGGTGTAAATACTGTTACTGGAGATTATTCACGTGGCGCTGTTGGCTATTGGGTTGAAGGTGGTGAGATTCAATATCCTGTAGACGAAATAACCATCGCAGGTAATTTAAAGGATATGTACCAAAAAATTGTTGAAATTGGCAGTGATGTTGATCGACGTAGTAATATTATTACTCCGTCTTTGCTGATTGATAATATGATGATTGCAGGTAACTAGATTTTGCTTATTTAGTTTACTCTGGTTTAGTTTTGGTTTAGCCATTTCACTCCAGTAATTTGTATCGATACATCTAATTTCCCATTTTCAAATTTGTCTAACTTTATCGGTATATAGTTAACTTCTTCAGCATACCAACCTAAATATGTTGTTTTTTTATCGTTGTCTTTTTTTCTCACGTATTTGTTTGCACTAAGTTTTCCAATCTTAGAGTCAATTATTTCATTGGTTTCCAGTTCATATTTGTATTCTTTAAGCCTACCTTTTGAAATAACTGAATACGTGTTGATAACAGTATCTTGAGGTTTTCGCATCAATAACAATTGGGCAGAATAGTTGTCAAAAGTATTCTCAGGGATATCCAGTACGCTGCTTCGGTTTTTGTATTTAATATTGGCTTTATTGTTGTTCCAGTCAAAAATATAGTGTTCATTACGATTTTTGTCGCTATTCTTCATTACGTGAGCAAATTCAGTCGAACGGTATTGTTCGTTAATTAATTTTAAAACAGCTCGATCAGTAACGACTTGATCGCCAAGAAATAATGCAGCCATGCCAACTGGTTTTGTGATGGACTCATAGATAAGCTCGCCGTTAACTTTTTTTAAGCTGATATCCATCTTTCCTACGCGCATCGACCCTTTATGAATGTCATAAGTTGCTTCAAATTCTGGAGGCAAATTACTTTCGTCTAGTATTGTTGCTGGATTACTGAGTACAGGCTGAGTGGATAACAAGGCAGTAATGATCACATAAAATATTATTTTCATAATGAACCTTCTATTTTAATTGTGTTTCATGCTTTGGAGTAAGTTTGATTGCTTGATTGAGCGACGAATTATCAAAGTGAACCTTATTGTCAATAAGTTGCAGGCGTTTTTCGCAAAACCATTTCACAGCAAGTGGATAAATAATGTGTTCTTTTTTTAATACACGTGCCGCTAACGTATCAACTGTGTCTGCTTTTTCTACTTTCACAGAGGCTTGAATCACTAAAGGCCCTTCATCTAGCTCAGCAGTAACAAAATGTACCGAGCAACCATGCTGAGTGTCGTTGGCTTTTAATGCGCGTGCATGTGTGTGTAAGCCAGTGTATTTGGGTAATAGAGATGGATGTATATTTAAGATACATTCCTGATATTTATTTATCAATGTCGGGCTGAGCACACGCATAAATCCCGCTAAAACAATTAACGTTATATTATAGACCGCTAGAGTGTTAACGAGTTCCTTATCAAAAGCTTCTCGAGTAGCGTAGTTTTTATGCTCAATGATATGTGTAGGAATGTTTGCTTGTTTTGCGCGGGTTAGTCCATACGCATCAGGGTTGTTGCTGATTACACATGCGATATTTGCATTGATATGACCTTGCTGAATATGGTCAATAATAGATTGTAAATTACTCCCACCTCCAGAAACGAACACTGCAATCTCGCAGGAATGTCCCAGCTTTGAGTTTTGCGCAGCTTTTGGCACAGTTTTACTGAAGTGATATTTTTACGTTAGAAGATGACTTTTTAATTTCACCTATAATTACAGCTTGATGGTTGTTTTCCTGGCTCATTTCCTGGCTAAGTTTAATAGCATCTTCCGCCTGATCTTTAGGAAGCACGACTAACATGCCCATGCCACAATTAAATACTCTTAACATTTCTTCGTTATCAACTTGACCCATTTTTTGTAACCATTCAAATAGACGAGGCCTTTTCCAGCGGTTCGTATCAATATCGGCTAGAAAACCATCGGGAATAACACGAGGAACATTTTCAGTTAATCCACCACCCGTTATGTGGCATAAGCCATGGATATTAAATTTTTCAATCAGTGATAAAACAATGCGGGTATAAATAACAGTGGGTTGTAAAAGTAACTCACCCAATGTTTTGCCATCCATTTTTTCATCTAATGACGTATTGGTAGTTTCAATAATTTTATTTACTAAAGAAAACCCATTTGAGTGAATACCGCTAGAAGGGAGGCCAACAATTACATCGCCATCGTTAATTTGGCTACCGTCTATTAACTTGCTGCGTTCGACAACGCCCACACAAAATCCTGCCAAATCGTATTCGCCCTCATCATACATGCCGGGCATCTCAGCAGTTTCACCACCAATTAAAGCTGCCCCAGATTGCCTACATCCTTCGGCAATGCCTTCTACCACGACTTTTGCTTCATTAACCGATAGTTTGCCGGTGGCAAAGTAATCTAAGAAGAATAGTGGTTCTGCTCCTTGTACGATGACGTCATTTACACACATCGCAACTAGGTCAATACCAATGGTTTCATGCTGCTTGAGTTGTTGGGCAAGACGTAATTTGGTGCCCACACCGTCCGTACCTGAGACTAAAATGGGCTCTTTATATTGATCTTGCTGAAGTGCGAATAAACCACCAAATCCACCAATGCTAGACATCACCTCAGGGCGATGGGTAGAGCGTATGGCTGGTTTGATGAGATCAACGAGTTTATTTCCAGCATCGATATCGACACCGGCATTTTTGTAGCTAAGACCCATATATTAATTTTCTTAAGTGTGTGGTGTAACTAATTGAAATAATAGAAATCGGATGAGGTTTCTATGCATGTTTAGCATTGCTAGGTATTATCATTGCTTCGTTATTCAGTTACTTATACCATCAGAATGACAATAACTATAAGCATTTATAATAGTGTATAAGTATCGACATTATAGTCGATTACTAGATTGTATAATTTGATGAATTGTATTACCCAATGAATTATTTTACGAGTGGAGTTAAGGCATAGAATGTCTTTTTGGAGATTTATACCAAATTTGATTACCTTGGCGCGTTTTGCTGCAGTGCCTCTACTTGTGTGGTGGTTATTTGACCACCAATTCAATAATGCATTATTGCTGTTTTTCTTAATGGGTCTATCAGATGCGTTAGATGGGTACCTTGCGAGAGCCTTTAATTGGAAGACTACTTTGGGATCTTATCTGGATCCTGCAGCGGATAAGGTTATGCTCATAAGTTCATATATAACCTTGGGGGCTATGGATCTACTGCCTCATTGGTTGGTATTGATCGTCATTATGCGCGACGTCGCATTGCTTTCCGGTGCAGTTTCATATGTGTCCATGACCAGGCGATTTGAAATCGAGCCAAGCCTAATAAGTAAAATAAATACTTTCGTCCAAATCCTACTAGTGCTTGCGGTGGTTTACAGTCAAATAAATCATTTCCCATCTAGTATTATTCAAATACTCATTGGTCTGACACTGATTACGACTATAGCTAGTGGCTACGACTATTTGGTTGAAGAACGCTCAAGAAGAGCATCAAAATCTGGCAAGCAAGCGTAAATTTTAGCGCGCTCCCAGTTATAAATTAGTAAAACAATTAGTAAATAATTCATGACAACCTCCTGTCTGCAGACACCTACGCAATATTCATTGGATATTGCGCTACCAAAATTTGCGACCTTTGAAACATTTATCGATGCAAGCGATAGTCAACTGTTATCCGTTTTAAAACAATTATCGCAAACCTCATCAACTGAACCACGCCAATACTTTCTTTGGGGATCTGCGGGTACAGGGAAAACGCATCTCCTACAAGCCATCTGCAATCATCAAGTCAATACACCACAAAATGCGATTTATCTGCCGATGAAAGAACTCGTAGACCAGCAGGCAGCAATATTAAATGACATGCACCAATTAGACGTAGTGTGTATAGATGATGTAGATGCTGTGTTGGGAAATAAAGAATGGGACCGTCAATTATTCTTATTAATTAACGAGTTGCGTGCCAGCAACAAAAGTATTGTAATAACCGCGACAAATAATCCACATGAAGCGCCCGTTTCATTTCCTGATCTTGCTTCAAGATTGGTGTGGGGTCCGGTCTACAAATTAAGTGTTCTGTCAGATAATGGTAAGAGTCGCGCTATTCAAGAGCATGCAAAAGTCCGAGGGTTAGAGGTTTCTACAGAAGTTTGTAGTTTTTTATTAAAACGATTTCCGCGTGACCTAAATAAGCTTATTAGCTTGCTAGATAAGTTAGATGAGGAATCATTAGTGCAGCAAAAAAAGGTTACCGTACCTTTTGTAAAAACTGTATTAAATATTGAGTAAATTAACGCGCTAAAGTTGCCACGCGTTTACCCAGCGCAAAACATAATTTCTTTTCTTCTTCACTCAGTTTGTTTTTACTCTCAGGTCCTGCTAAATGACTAGCGCCATAAGGTGTGCCGCCAGTATTGGTGCTGAGTAATTCGCTTTCACTATAAGGTATGCCAACCATCACCATGCCATGGTGTAATAAAGGCAACATCATAGATAGCAGCGTGCTTTCTTGTCCACCATGTAAGCTTGAGGTTGACGTAAATACACCTGCGGGTTTATCAATGAGTGCACCAGATAACCATTGCGGGCTGGTGCCATCTAAAAAATACTTCAAGGGTGCAGCCATATTGCCAAATCGAGTTGGGCTGCCCATTAATAATCCATCGCAATGCTCAAAATCAGAAGGCTCTGCATAAGGGTGGCCATCATCGGGAATGCTGTCGTCGACCGCTTCGCATGTGGTCGACACGTGGGCTACCGTGCGAAGCTTAGCTTCAGCACCTTCAACAGAATTCACGCCTCTAGCAATGTGCTGTGCCATATCTTTAGTCGCACCATGGCGTGAATAATATAAAACTAAAATGTTTTTCATTATAAAATTTCTAAAATATTTTCTGGAGGCCTACCAATCACAGCTTTACCATTGTGAACTACAATGGGTCGCTCGATTAAAATAGGGTGGTTCATCATTGCGTTTAAAATGTCATCTTCAGAAGAAGCATCAGACAACCCCGCTTCTTGGTAAGCATTCTCGTGTTTTCGCAGTAGTTGATCAGCATTTAGGCTAAGTAAGCTAAGTATATTTTTCAGCTCATCTTTAGAAGGGGTGGTTTGTAAATATTCAATCACCTCAGGAGTTTTACCTTTCTCTTTCAGTAGCGCTAAAGTCATATTACATTTCGAGCATTTAGGGTTGAAATAGATAGTAGTTTGCTCATTAGCCATTTATTATTAATCTCCTACTTGAATAAAACGTTATTAAGCCTCATATTATATTTCACTAATAATAAGAAAGCATTAACGCCCCTAAGTTAATAAGACTTTATAAGCCTCCCATCTATGCCGATTTACGAATATCAATGCCAAGCCTGCGAAGCGGTAGTGGAAGAACTGCAAAAGATCAGTGATGCGCCGCTCAAAAAATGTCCTGAATGCGGTAAGAACAAATTAGTAAAATTGGTTTCAGCGCCCAGTTTTAGGTTGAGCGGTACGGGTTGGTATGAAACCGATTTTAAAACGGATAACGATAAAAAACGTAATCTCGCTTCAGATGACTCCAGCAAGAAATCAGACTCCAGTGAAGGGGGTAAGGCTAAAGAGGCTAAGTCCAAATCAGATAGCAAAAGCAGTAATAAAAAAGCAACGCCTGCAAAACCTAAAGCCAAGTCAAAAAAGTCCAAATAGCCAGTTAAATAACATGTCATTAATCAGGACAAATGCCTGGTATCAGCCAGGAATCTACCAGGTATTTGCCAGGTATTTGCGAGGTATCTGGCAGCTTCACCATCTATAGCTATATTGCAACGCCCCCAAGCAATCCGTACCATCGGTCG
>JBGCDX010000083.1:0-13178 GCA_045105815.1 Gammaproteobacteria bacterium | reverse complement strand
CCACCTTTGTTGATTCCATGCGCAGAGCCGCCCAGCTCATTGTCAAAAAAATGTGTAAAGCCAATAATTCTGAAACCTGCTTCATATAGGCGATCCAAGTTACTGAGTTGTCCATTCAATGCATGTGCACCCTCCAGGCTCAGTATGCCTGCGGTTATTTTTGGGTTTACTTTTCGTAATTGTAAATAATTCTTAAAATCTTGCTGGGTGCTAATTAAGTGGAAGCTATTTTCAGGTTTAACAGCTATTGCCTTTAATTTAGATGCTTGATATTTGGCTCTTTCAAACAGATTGAACCAAGATTCAATTGGCCATAGTTGCGCAATGGCCAGCAAGGTGATGTTGTCTGTATCGTCAGAATTAGTGATTAAGTTAAGATTTTTGGGTGTCTTGGTGACTACGGAGAAAACTTGTAAGGCAATGTTGCCTTCAATTAGACGTGGTATATCAACATGACCATAAGACGATTTTTTAGCTAAATTCCGGTTCCACAACAATGAATCGCTATGCAAATCTGCTATAAATAAAGATTGGTGAAATTGATTTGTTTCAATGGAAACGTCTAAATGTTTGCTTGGTAGGACACGATTTCTGGATTTTTCTACATAACTAGGCAGCCAGGAAAATACTATAAGCAAGAGCGTGATCATGATTACGCCAAGAGTAAATAGGGCTTTTTTAATTCTCATAACGTAAAGTAGTTTGTGTAGTGGTAGTTTGGTTAGTAAGCATTTAATTAGTTTGTTGCGATAAACTTGCTGCTTGAAACCAACTTGCTCTAATTGAGTCTAAAGTTCAGTTATTGATATAAAATAATTATAGCTATGCTTTTAAATCATTCATGTGCAAAAGTACTATTCTGGGCCTTCGCCTTTACGGTTTTAATTTTATCTGCCATGCCCGGCTCGGTGACTATTCGTCATTCGATTGAGCATTTAGACAAGCTTGGGCACTTTGCCGCTTTTTTTTTATTGTCTATCTTGCTGCTTTTTGCTTACAAACTCACCAAACCTTTTTTTACTACAGCTCTGATCATGGCTTTGTTCGGGTTTTCGATTGAATTATTGCACCTGTATATACCGCGAAGGGTTTTTAGTATGTATGATTTTGCTGCAGACCTACTAGGTGTGGTGGTGGCATTGATTTTTTACCGAATATTCTGCGGTAAATTTAAGCTGTCATAAAACGCTATTTATGCGCTGCTAAGCCTGATGGTGTCACCAGTTTGTACATTTTTTAGCGCTATTAAATCATAATCAGTATCTGCCCAGATATTAGTGCAAGCAGCAAGTCGAATTTCTTTTCCATGAGAAATTGGGGTGGGGCCAAATCCAATCGCAATGCAATTACCTTCCACCCAAAAGGCGAGTTCGCCTAACTGTATAATGTCTTTAGCATCTTCTTCTAAAATTTGATTTGATATAGGAGTGGAAAAATACACTTCATTTCCCCAAGTTTGTGCATTAGATTCAAACGGTAATGCGGTATAAACAGCTTCTGCTGTGCTTGTGTTGCGTAAGGTGGCTATTATCTTATGTTCGTTGATGGTTATGACTAGTTTACGAGGCATGATTAGATGGATGTTAAGCGTTCATTTCATCTAATAACTGTTGTGCACCATTTAAAACAAATAAGCTATCTACGCCAATGGTAAGCAGGGTGAAGCCTTTTTCTTTATAGGGAAGAACGGAGTCTGAGTTCACGCCAAAATATCCGAGTTTTACATCAGCCTGCTTACACGCAGTTTCTACTTTGTTTATCGCTGCAACGACTTCAGGGTGACTAATCTCGCCTATATGACCAAGGTTTGCTGATAAATCATAAGGCCCAATTAATATTGCATCGATATCTTTAATCGCAACAATTTCTTCTATGTGCTCAATCGCACCTCGTGTTTCGGCCTGTATCACTACACACGTTTCGTTGTCGGCTTTGGCTAAATAATCTGTGAACGATACTCCATATCCATGTGCTCTTGCTAAGCCAACACCTCGATTGCCTTGGGTGGGATATTTGGCTGCATTGACTGCAGCTTGCGCTTCTTCTGCATTGTTAATTTGTGGGACAATAATCCCAGTGGCACCAATATCTAGTGCTTGTTTGATGTAAACCAGGTCGTTATTGGGTACACGTATTAAGCAAGGGCAATTATCTCCTGCTGCTTGCAACATTCTTTGCATCTCAAGTGTTCCAAATGGCCCATGCTCTCCATCAATGAAAAGCCAATCAAAGTTTAGTTTTGATAGTAACTCAACAGTTTCTGGGCTAGGGAATGAAACCAGTGTACTTAAAAGGACTTCACCTGCTTTGAGGCGATCACGAAAAGATTTCAATGAGGATTTACTCCGCAACGTGAATGGTTATAGTTTGGGAGGTCATGGGTGGGTTATGCGGTATATGTGCAAAATTTGCAAATAGTAATTGTAAAGTGTGAGGTCCTGGTGCGAGTTCAACTAAAGCTTCTGTTTGTCCATTGCCATAATGCTTATGCTGATCATCAGCAGGAATAGATTTATCAAGTTCAGGTAGTTGGTCTACGTCGATTAATAAATGATGGTGGCCTGTGTTTTCACGATCAACGCCTGCAGGTGCCACCCCCATGCCGCGCAAACCAAATTTAACTAAGACAGGACTATGAACAACTTCTCCATTTGCTGGGCTAATAATATATGTATAAGGCTCGGGTGAAGCGGCTGATTCTGCTTGGGCAGGAAGTATAAAAGCACTACAAATAAAGACTAAAAATAGCGTAATTTTAATACTCATAAAGTTCTCCATAAAAATTGTAATAATATTAATACAGCGCTTTTGTTTTATTTCAAAATATTACACCTAGGAATGCATTTGAAAAATATATTCGGCTTTGAATCAAAGTTGTGATTAAGAGGTTTTTGCTCCAGATTCCGTACCAATTATGAGCACGTCTGCAGGTCGAATCGCGAAAATTCCTACCGTGACTACTCCAGCTAAGTTATTTAACTGCTTCTCCATCTCAACGGGGTTGAGAATTTCAAGGTTGTGCACATCTAAAATAAGGTTGCCATTATCCGTTACAAAATCTTCACGTAACTCGGGTGCCCCGCCCATCTTTACTAATTGCCGGGCAACGTAACTACGTGCCATTGGGATAACTTCTATAGGCAATGGAAATTCTCCTAAAATATCTACTAATTTAGAATCATCGGCAATACAGATAAACTTCTCACTGATGGCGGCAACAATTTTTTCGCGCGTATGCGCTCCACCGCCGCCTTTAATTAAATGTTTGTGTATTGTGGTCTCATCTGCGCCATCTACATAGATCGGTAGCGATGAAACACTATTTGAATCTAGGACAGGTATACCATGTTGTTTTAATCGCTCAGAAGACGCTACAGAGCTTGCTACGGCACCTTCTATTTTACTTTTAAGCTTTGCAAGCCCATCTATAAAATAATTAGCGGTGGATCCAGTGCCTACACCGACAACATCATTAAGTTCGATGTAGTCTAATGCGGCTTCAGCTGCAATTTGTTTCTTTTTTTCTAAAGACATGTATGTATAGGCGAAGTTTTATTGAATAATACCCACAGTCGCTGCTAAAAGCATCGTAAATTTAGTGATCAACATTATTCGATTGAAATTATGTAATAGGCAATTAGGAAGCCAAGTTCCCAAAAAAGTGAAAGATAAACTCATAAAAAAAATAGAAAATTCTAAAGTTTATGATGTGGCCATTGAGTCATCCTTAGACTTTGCAAAAGTGGTTTCAGCACGTCTTGGCAATAAAATATTTTTGAAACGAGAAGATCAGCAGAGTGTATTTTCTTTCAAACTAAGGGGAGCTTATAACAAGATTGCACATCTATCTGAGGTAGAACGCAACCAAGGTGTAATTGCAGCCTCTGCTGGTAATCATGCGCAGGGCGTGGCATTGGCCGCAAATAAGCTTGGTATTCCCGCCACGATCGTTATGCCAACCACAACGCCGAGTATAAAAGTTGAGTCAGTTACGAGGTTAGGTGGGAATGCAGTATTGTTTGGAGATACATATGACGAAGCACATCAGCACTCTTTACAATTAGCAGAACAGCAAAACCTTAGTTATGTGCACCCTTATGATGATGAAGATGTGATAGCTGGGCAGGGCACTGTTGCAATGGAAATACTCAAACAACATCCAGAGCATATTGATGCGATTTTTATTGCGATTGGTGGTGGAGGCTTAGTGGCGGGTATGGCTGCATATATCAAGCATTATCGACCAGAAATTAAAATTATTGGTGTTGAGCCACAAGACGCACCCACTATGCATGCAGCTTTAAAAGCTAACGAAAGAGTGGATTTGGGACAAGTAGGTATATTTGCTGATGGGGTTGCGGTCAGAAAAATTGGTGAAAAAACCTTTGAAATAGCAAAAGACCTCATTGATGAAGTATTGCTTGTGAGTACTGATGAGATTTGTGCTGGGATTAAGGATATTTTTGATGAATCGCGATCTCTGGTGGAGCCTGCAGGTGCCTTGTCGTTGGCGGGTATCAAGCAATACATCGCTCGAGGTAATGCGCATGGTGAGAATATAGCTGGGCAAACTTTGGTTGGAATTAATTGTGGTGCCAATGTTAATTTTGATCGATTGCGCCATATTGCCGAGCGAGCAGAGCTTGGTGAGCGACGTGAATGTTTGTTTGCCGTCACTATCCCTGAACAGCCAGGAAGTTTCTTAAAGTTTTGCCGCATCTTAGGTGCGCGAGGCATAACTGAATTTAATTATCGTTATGCAGATAATCGTGCTGCGCATATTTTTGTTGGGGTAAAAGTTGAAGATGCTGATGTAGAAAAGCAGCAATTGTTACAAGCTATGAATGGTGATGGTTATACTGCCCTGGATATTTCAGATAACGAGATGGCAATTTTGCATCTGCGCCATATGGTGGGTGGGCATTGTTCGGAAATACAGGATGAAATACTGTTTAGATTTGAATTTCCAGAACGTCCGGGTGCTTTACTGAGATTTTTAGAAACGATCAGTCACGATTGGAATATAAGTTTATTTCATTATCGTAATCATGGTGCGGCATATGGACGTGTACTGGTAGGTATTCAAGTGCCTGGTGAGCAGCGCACTCGTTTTGATCAATTTCTAAAAAAGCTTGGATACCGATTCTGGGAGGAGACTAATAATCCAGTTTATAAACTGTTTCTTGGCTAATAGTTTATGGGGTTAATAGCGTATGGATTTATGAGCTTATGGTCAGCTAAATGCTACAAATAAAGTGATTTGGATGAATATATAGTATTTATACTAAAATAATTAAGCATAAAAAAAGGGCTCTAATAAGAGCCCTTTTTTGATTTGGATGTGAAATCCAATTCTACTTACGCTTAACCTTACGCTTTGTTTTGCGTTTAGCAGTCTTACGCTTAGTCGCTTTACGCTTGGTAGTCTTGCGTTTAGCAGTCTTACGCTTTGTTTTGCGTTTAGCGGTTTTACGCTTTGTCTTACGCTTAGTCTTACGTTTTGCAGTTTTACGTTTGGCTGTTTTACGCTTGGTCTTGCGTTTTGCAGTTTTACGTTTCGCTGTTTTACGCTTGGTCTTGCGTTTTGCGGTTTTACGTTTCGCTGTTTTACGCTTAGTCTTACGCTTTGCAGTTTTACGTTTCGCAGTTTTGCGTTTCGTAGTCTTGCGCTTCGCAGTCTTGCGTTTTGCAGTTGATTTACGTTTCGTAGCCTTACGCTTAGTCGCTTTACGTTTTGTAGCGCGACGTTTAGTGGTAGATTTACGTTTGATGGCCATCAATACTCCCTCCAAACAATTATATGTGAGTTGTAAACGCGGCAAAGTATATATATTTAAATAACAAATACTAGTATTTTTGTAGTGTATTTATAACTTTCTATCGTTAATGTTTTTTTGTTTGTTACGTTTTTTAATTTTTAAAATTAAAAAACGTTGTTTTATATTTTTAATAAAGTGTGACGATATTCAACATAAGACTGCAAAAACACCTGTTTATTTAACATAACAACAGGTTTTTCACTTAATTTGACGTGATTACACTAAAATTTTGTATTGTGTAGGTAACGTTTTGTAATTAATAAAACGTTTTTAATGTAGAAAATTAATGCGAATATTTTTTTAAAAAAAATTAAAATAATTAAAAAAAAGTGTAAATATTTTATAAAAACGTACTTTAATTTACTTAATTTATAAAAAATACATAACTATTTTTATAAAATTTCATAAAAAATCACTCTAAAGTAAGAATAAAGTCCCAATGTTTTTTACTAACTGGCATGATTGAGAGGCGGTTTCCGCGTTTTAGTAACTGCATTTCTGATAATTTTTTATGTTCTCTTAGTTCAGCAAGTGTAATGGTGCGCTTCAGCTTTCTCTTATAACGCACATCAACCATAAACCATCGAGGCTTTTCTGGGTCGCTTTTAGCATCATAGTGTTTGTCTTTTTTATCAAATGCAGTGTGGTCAACATAACCTTCACGCGCGATGGTCATAACACCCACTATGCCAATTTCATCGCAGTTAGAATGATACATAAAGGCCAAGTCACCTTTTTTCATTTCTTTATTCATCATATTGCGTGCTTGGTAATTGCGAACACCATCCCAAGGCTCAACCTTAACTCTCTTTAGATCATCAATACCAAATTCACTTGGTTCACTTTTCATTAACCAATATTGCATAGCAATGTTTCCTCGAAAAATTAATTTAGATTTGAGCTGGACTACTATAAACGCGGGTACCCCACAAATACCGTGGCTGCCGTTGTCCTTGAACCGAAGGTTCAAGTGGGAGCACCGGAAAATGAATTAGGCTCTCCGCAGAACGGATATGCACATCAACATCTAAACAGCATTGCCCCCGGGGGTAAAAGTAGGCTCAAGGGAAATACCAGGAAGCACACCTGTACCGCAGCGGTACCCGACGTATTAAACTGTAGCAGAAAAATAGAAGTATGCAGATTTATTATCTAGCAAGAAGATCGACAACAATAATATTCAGACTCAAGGTATGCGGTAGTGGGTGTCTTGCAGTTATAAATGATGAAGACACTTGATATATGCAAGCTCATTGAGTTGATAGAGCAGTGTTTATTAGTAGATAGAGTGACTAATTCAAATGTGACCAAAAATGTGGCCAGGAATATGGTTAAGAAGGTGTGTTCTAAGGCTGTTTTGAACCGTTACTTAGATTCTGAAGTGCTGGTTTTTGAGTATAGATAAATTTTTTATATGCCTATTTTAAGGCCTGGTCTATAAAACCAGGGTAAAACCAGCGGTGTTCTATAGCTCAAGTTGCTGTGTATTTTTCAGTGCGACATCAATACGATCTTGTAAGCTACGGACGCGATTGAAAAATGACTTGCTATGCTTCTCGTGGTCTGTTTTTTGATTTAAAAATTCATGGGATATGTTAAGTGCAGCCATCACTGCAACTCGATCCGTGCCAATCGCTTTGCCACTATCGCGAATTTCTTGAATCTTTGTATTTAAATAATGTGCGGAGGCTTGAAGTGACTCTTCTTCGCCAGTAGGGCAGGCGATGCGATACTCTTTATCTAGAATATTGAGTGTAATTGGGTCGTCCATTATTGCTCGCAGTGGTTACGCAGTAACTTCCATTGATTTGAGACGTGTGATCATTGCTTCAACTCTTTTGCGAGCTTGTTCATTTTTATCTATTAATGAAGCACGCTCAGATGAATAGGAGTCTTGTTGCATTTTTAATAGTTTGTTTTCTTTTTTCAGTTCCTCGCAAGTAGTAATTAGCTCGTTTACACGAATTTCTAACCCCTTTAAATCTTGCTCACTGAGCTTTCCTGTGTCTCGCTTATCCATGGCAAAATGTTAGGCTGTACTGGCTTACTCGTCAACTAAAATTGTTAACAAAAATGCTTATGGATTGCTTTAGGTAACTGCGTTAATTTCAACCATAATTTCATGATAGAAATAAGGGAAATCAAAATGTAAGCAAAGAATTTAGAGCAATGTATTTATGAGGCATCTTGTTAACGTAATTAAAAGGCAATTAACTAGATCAATTTATGAGTGATTGCGCTAACAAGATGTTAGAATCAATAACCTATGACAGCAGACTACGAAGAAATCCAAGATATATTGTCTCATGTGCAATCTCCTTACTCAGCAGAAGATTGTCATGGCATGTTGTGTGCGATGTTAGTCGTTAACAATTCACTGCAATGCAAAAGATGGGTGGATGAAATTTGCACACAAAATGAAGAAGGCTCGCCTTTGGAGGGTGATCAGAATGACACATTATGCGCGTTGTATGAACACACAAAGCAAGAGCTGAACGATACTTTGTTAAATTTCACATTGCTTATCCCTGAAGATAGTAACAGCTTAAATGCACGAGTAACGTCTTTAAAAAAATGGTGTGATGGTTTCTTGTTTGGCTTGGCTTTGGCGGGCGTGAAAGATCTAAAGCATATTCCAGAGGATTCAATGGAAATTTTGCAAGATATCACCACAATATCTCAAGCCTCTGAAGAGGATGAGGAAGATGAGATGAATGAAGTCGCTTATATGGATATCGTAGAGTACATTCGCATGGGTGTACTGCTCATAAATGAAGAAATGCATCCTATGAATAGACATCAAACCATCCAATAATTTATATTCAATAATCTCTATCAACCAAAATTTCTGATTTGTATAAAATCGAACAAAAAGAGCTAGTAAAGCGACGCAAAACACTTATGCGAATGGTTGGTAATGATGGCGTAGCTATTATTCCATCTGCTGCCTCGATACCTAGAAATCGAGACGTTGATTTCATTTTCAGGCAAGACAGTGATTTTCTCTATTTAACTGGATTTGATGAGCCAGACTCATTAGCGGTTATTTTGCCAGGAAACTCTAAAGGCCAGTTCATTATCTTTTGTCGTCAACGTAATCCTGAACAAGAGATATGGGATGGTCGTAGAGCCGGTCTTGAGGGCGTTAAAGAACACTATGGTGCTGACCTTGCTTATCCGATTGAAGAGCTTGATGAGATGATGCCTAAGCTTTTTGCAGATCGTGAGCGTTTCTTTTACCCCATGGGTCGCGATACAAATTTTGATCGCCGTGTCATCAGTTGGGTGAATCAATCGCGTGGTTCTGCACGTGCCTCGAAACATGTGCCACATGAATTATTATCGCTAGATTATTTTGTGCATGACATGCGCTTGTATAAATCACGCAGTGAACTCACGCTAATGCGCCAAGCGGCTAAGGCTGCCATTGCCGGGCACACGCGTGCCATGCAGGCTTGCCAGCCTGGGATGTATGAATATGAAGTAGAAGCAGAGTTATTATATGAGTTTAGAAAAGCGGGTTGTGTGACGGCCTATCCTTCTATAGTCGGTGGCGGCGATAACGGTTGTATTTTGCATTACATCGAAAACAACCAAGAACTTAAAGATGGTGACCTCTTGTTAATAGATGCCGGTGCTGAATATCAAGGTTATGCCAGTGACATCACGCGCACCTTTCCTGTGAATGGAACATTTTCTCCAGTGCAACGAGAAGTGTATGAGTTAGTACTAGAATCACAAATTGCAGCTATTAAAAAAGTTAAACCTGGAAATCATTGGAATGATCCGCATCATGAAGCTGTAAAAGTGCTTACCAAGGGATTGGTGAATATCGGTCTGTTAAAAGGTAAGCCCGCTAAGTTAATTAAGGATGAAGAATATCGACAATTCTACATGCACCGCACTGGGCATTGGTTAGGCTTGGATGTTCATGATGTTGGTGATTATCGTTTTGATGAAGAATGGCGCTTACTAGAGCCTGGTATGACGCTGACAGTAGAGCCTGGCTTATACATATCAAAAGCTAGAGGAGTGCCGAAAAAGTTTTGGGATATCGGTATTCGTATAGAAGATGATGTGTTGGTGACAAAAGACGGTAGCCAAGTGTTAACCGAAAAACTCACTCGAGATCCTGATGAAATTGAAGCCCTCATGGCTACGGCATAAAATATCGTCTCGTAGTTAAGTCTGCTATATCTTTATCATATGGTTTCACTCTCTCTCTCAACACTAAGCTCAACACTAAGCTTTAATTTATGAGCTCCAAGTATGATATTGCAGTAGTAGGTGGTGGGTTAGTGGGCAGTAGCCTGGCCATTGCATTGGCCACAACCTTGGCTAAATCTCCTTATAAAATAGCATTAATCGACTCTCAACCCTTAGTTGATATAGAGCTCAGAGCAAACAGTCTTGATGGTCGTAGTATTGCGCTCGCGTTATCCTCAAAGAAAATGCTATCTGCACTTGGTTTGTGGACTAGCTTGCAAGAGTATGCAACGGCAATTAAAAAAATTCATATTTCAGACCAAGGTCGTTTTGGTGCAACGCGTTTAGATAGTGCGCGTTATGAAGTGGAAAGTTTTGGTTATTTAATACCGGCCGATCATCTTATTCATCGTCTGAATAAACAGGTTGATAGTTTAGGTAATGTCACGCGCATACAGCCTTATAAAGTGTCGGCAATAGAAAGCAATAGTGATCATGTCATTTTAAAACAAGATGATGGCGAAGCGGTGCAAGCGTCGTTACTCATTGCAGCAGACGGTGCTAATTCGTTTATACGCAAAGCATTAAATATAGATGTAGAAGAAAAACAATACCAACAATCAGCGATTGTTGGCAGTGTTGAGTGCGAACAATCGCATAACAATACTGCGTATGAGCGTTTTACAGAAGACGGTCCACTTGCGTTGTTGCCAAGAGAAAGTAATCGTTGTGGCTTTATCTGGATGAATCCAACTGACACAGCTGAAGAAAATTTAACCTTATCAGACTCAGCTTTTATGCATAAGCTGCAAAAGGCATTTGGCTTTCGTCTCGGGCACTTTCAATCTGTGAGCAAGCGCTTTGCGTATCCATTGGCATTGTTAATGAGTGAACAGCGTGTACAGCAGCGTGTTGTGTTAATTGGCAATGCAGCACAAACGTTACATCCCATTGCAGGGCAGGGTTTAAATCTTGCATTAAGAGATATCGCGGAGCTTATTGAGTTATTGAATGAGAATGATCTGAATAATGCAGATGAAAATTTAGACGAGATGCTTAGATGCTATGCAGACAAGCGTCAGCCAGATATTGAAAAAACTATACGTTTTACCGATCGATTAAATTTCTTGTTTAATGCAGATTACCCGGTGCTGAAACAGTCACGAGGGCTAGGCTTGGCGATGCTCGGTGCCATTCCAATGCTAGAGGAACGAATCGTGAAGCAGAATCTTGGTGAAGCGGGCTCTAACGCAAGCCTGCTTAGAGGTGATGTGGTTAACTCATGATAACAACGCGATTACTATTTAATTTGTTTGTTACGGGCTCAAAGGCTAGTTTGTTGCAAGGTCGCACTTTGTAAAGATTTATATATGGCGACAAAAAACATAGCAGTAGATATTGTCATTGTTGGTGCCGGTATGGTTGGACTCACGCTTGCTAACTTACTAGCTAAGCAAGGTAAAGATATAGCGATAGTAGATCGTAGCGAAGTTGCAGTGTTTAAAGACCAACAAGAGATCCAGTCGCGCGTTACCGCGGTAAGTCCTGGCTCACAAGCAATATTTGAATATGTAAATGCATGGTCTGCAATGCAAGCTAAACGTGTTGCTCCATTTCAGCATATGCATGTTTGGGATGAAGAAGGTAATTCGAACATTCATTTTAATGCTCATGATTTGGATAGAAATAATCTTGGGCATGTTGTCGAAAACTTTGTAATTCAATCCAGCCTGTATGAAGTTTTACAACAGCAGAATAATGTTGAATGGTTATTGCCAGAACACATTAGCAAAGTCATTGCTTTTCAAGATCATGCGGAAGTGGAGTTGGATAGCGGTACCATTATATCTGCCAAGCTAGTGGTGGGTGCAGATGGTGGCCGATCGACTATACGAAACTTAGCAGAAATTCCTTACACAGAAAAAAGCTATCAGCAAACAGGTTTGGTGGCATTAGTAGAAACCGAATATCCTCATAAAAATACTGCATGGCAACGTTTTTTAAGTACCGGGCCACTAGCATTGCTTCCTTTAAGTACCGGGCAAGAAAATAATAAACTATGTTCAATTGTCTGGTCGGTTAGTGAAGACTACGCGGATGAATTGATGAAATTAAATGATCATGAGTTTGCAGATGCTTTAACCCATGCCAGCGATATGCAGTTGGGCAGCATTACCTTAAAATCTAAATGTGCTGCGTTTCCTTTAATTTCAGGTCAAGCGGAACGTATGGTGCAAGCACGAATTGCGCTGGTGGGAGATGCCGCTCATGCGCTGCACCCATTAGCAGGGCAAGGCGCAAACTTAGGATTTACTGATGCTGCGGTTTTAGCAGATGTGCTGGAGCAAACGGAGCGTGATATCGGAAGTTTAAAAGTGCTGCGTAAATATGAACGTGCAAGGGTTGGCGAAACACAAATTATGCAAAGTGCAATGGATGCTTTTGTTATGGCGTTTGGTTCAAGTAATGATGCGATGGTGTCCGCACGGAATATGGCCCTGCAAACTGCAGATTCTATCCAACCTGTGAAGAAATTCTTTATGAAACACGCAATGGGGTTAAGTAAGGATAGGCCCACATTCGCAAGATAATGGTGTGACTGCTCACGACCTAAAGTGTGGATTCAATTGATAAATTAAAGCTGCTTTTCAAGCGCCTTGGTACAATTCACATACCTTTCAGTAGCGCTTTCCACCATCACCTTAAATTCTTCTTCGGACAACGTACCGTTTTCGATATCAGCTTTCATCATGTCGTTTACTTGCTTCGTTACTTCGCTTAAGTCTCCACCTTCTGCAACGGGGTTAATCGAAGCATCTTGATACTTCTGTGGGTAGGCGCCCATGGTGTTAATTTGGCAGTCAGCCATACCTTCAGCAACAAATTGTAGTTTGGCTTCAGGGTCTGTTTCTTTGTCTAGCGCTCCTGCAAATTGTTTTTTTAGAATGGGTTTTATCTGCTCAACATAAATATGTTTATACTTTATCTACGTTAGATTCAGCATAGGCAATATTGAATAATGCAGTAGAAGCCATCACTGCTAGAAAAGTGCACTTTATTTTCGTGAAGCGTAAAGGAGTCATCATTAATCAAATAAATTAAGAAGGCTATTGAGGTAAATTATTTGGGTTAGGCTCTGCATCACTTAAACAG
>JBGCDX010000082.1:0-39603 GCA_045105815.1 Gammaproteobacteria bacterium | reverse complement strand
AATGATGCCACTACTGAATCACGCACTTCGCCAACTTTTTCTTGACGCGTCATCTTTTCAGCAATGCTATAGGCTTCACCCAATTGTGCAGCACAAGCTTGATTCACTTTAGTGGCTAGAGATTCATCTGCCACAGCTGCTTGCCAATCCCATGCAGGAGTATTCACTTCTGCAGCGAATTCTTTAATGGCAGTAATTGCAGTTTGTAGATTTTCATGACCAAACATTACTGCGCCTAACATCACTTCTTCAGAAAGAATTTGTGCTTCTGACTCAACCATCAACACTGCACTTTCAGTTCCAGCAACCACTAAATCCAATTTAGAATTGTCTAGTTGTGAATAATTAGGGTTTAACACATAACCATCATTAACATAAGCAACGCGAGCCGCTCCAATTGGACCACTGAAAGGAATACCTGATATTGCAAGCGCTGCAGAAGTACCAATCATTGCAGGAATGTCTGGATTTACATCCGTGTTCATGGAGACTACGTTTGCTATGACCTGAACTTCATTCATGAAACCATTTGGAAACAATGGACGAATAGGACGGTCAATTAGACGACAAGTAAGTGTTTCTTTCTCACTAGGTCGACCTTCTCTTTTAAAGAATCCACCAGGAATTTTTCCTGCTGCATATGTTTTTTCTTGGTAATTAACAGTAAGGGGGAAAAAGTCGCGACTTGGGTCAGCATCTTTTTTACCTACTACAGTTACCATTACCGTAGTTCCACCCATATCAACCATCACTGCCCCTGAGGCCTGCCTAGCAATTTCGCCAGTCTCAAGCGTTACATCATGGTCACCATACTTAAATGTCTTAGTTATTTTGCTCACTGATAATTTCCAATATTTTATTTACTGTTAATGTTACGAACTCTTTAAAATATATTCATTCACACGACAATCTCATATTGCCAATGAAAATAAATCCATGCTTCTAATTGAATGCGTTAAAGATACAGACACTGAATACCCTCTTACCTTAGAGAGCATTTTCAATTAGCGTCTTAAACCAAGAGAGCTAATTAAATCTTGATATCTTTTTTGATCTTTTGAGCGCAAGTAATCAAGAAGTTTACGACGGTGGTTTACCATCTTTAACAGCCCATGACGAGAGTGATGGTCTTTCTTGTGCTTGCTGAAATGATCGCTTAAATGTGTGATACGTGCAGAAAGTAGTGCAACCTGCACTTCGGGTGAGCCGGTATCGGTACCTTCTCTTTGATATTTCTTTACGATTTCTGACTTGTCTTGTGCTGTAATGGTCATCTTATTTCTTGCCTTATTCCTGCTTCTTACAATTCTGCTTTTACCGAGTGCGCGATTCTACCACGTAGACCCTAGCGGACAAGGAAAATATCTCGGTGTATCTGGTTATCACGCCCTAACCTTAAAGAGGTATTCGATTATAGGCAAATACATTAGTTAAGTGGTTTTGGGGCCAACCGCCCGTCTTCTCGAACTTTACCTATTCCGTAAAACTCGTGATTATTGTCATAAATCCTTACTGCACCCTCAGCTGGCAAATTTGGCACCGCTAATGCATGCCCATTTCGCATATCCGTCATTTGATCGTCTGCTATGGTTATAGCCGGCCAGCCTAATAATGCTTGGTCCGTTGGCAACAAAACCTCATCTAGACAAGAAAAACCTTGTTCAGCTAACCGCTCTAATTCAACCTTGTTATACATTTTTTGATCAATAAACGGCCCCACTGAAATGCGTCGAAGACCGACCACATGCGCACCACATGATAGTAAATTTCCAAGATCCTCCACCAATGTACGAATATAAGTACCTTTAGAACAATGCACGAGCATGGTTACCATGTCCTCTTCGTGATTGATCAATTTAAATGAATGGATCTTAACGTTACGAGGTTGACGCTCGACCTCAATTCCCTTTCTAGCGAGCTCATACAGGCGTGAACCTTGATGTTTCAAAGCTGAGTACATCGGTGGGACTTGTTCAATACTGCCTGTCAGCTTAGCTGCGTTTTGAACTATTGGCTCTTGAGTGGTGTTTGAGGCATCCCGGTGCTCGACGATCTCACCATCTGAATGACCCGAATCAGTCATTACGCCAAGCTTAAATACAACTTGATATTGCTTATCGACGGCAAGCAGATAATCTGAAATTTTTGTAGTGCGGCCAAAACACATCACTAACAATC
This sequence comes from Gammaproteobacteria bacterium, assembly GCA_045105815.1. GTDB lineage: Bacteria > Pseudomonadota > Gammaproteobacteria > UBA4575 > UBA4575 > JABDMD01. The sequence goes on along the minus strand of JBGCDX010000082.1, from coordinate 37,425 downwards.
CTGTAGCGAGCGGATCTAATGTTCCAGTGTGGCCTGCTTTCGCGGCATTAAAAATGCGTTTTACATTTTGCAGGGATCGATTAGAAGATTCACCTGTTGGCTTATCAAATAGCAATAAGCCATTTAAAGCTCGACCCTTATTTTTGTTTTTACCCACGTGTATTGGGACACTCGCCTATAATATTACTGCTTATTTAGACTTTCTTGTATAAGCTGTTCAATGCGATCACCTTTTACTTCCGTATCATCAACAATAAATCGCAATTCTGGCACTTTTCGCAAACTTAAAATTTTACTTAACTGCGTACGCAAATAACCGCTAGCACTTTTCAGACCTTTAACAATCTCAGCTGGATCTTGTTTTATATCCATAGGACTAAAATATATTTTTGCAGTGCCAAGATCTTTGCTGACGACTACATCATAGATAACCACTTCAGACACACGAGGATCTTTTACTTCATTGCGTAACATTAAAGTAATCTCTCGGCGAAGTTGTTCGCCAACTCTTAAGGGTCTAGATGATTCTTGTTGCATTTTAATAAATGCTATATTTAAGGATGTTAAGCGTTAATTATGCATTAAATTTTATATTGATCGCTTAATTTCAGTACGTTCATATACCTCAATTTGATCACCAGGCTGCACATCATTGTAGTTTTTAACTGCAATACCACATTCTGTACCGGACTTAACTTCATTTACATTATCCTTATGACGACGCAATGATTCTAATTCACCTTCGTATACAACCACATTATCACGAAGCACACGAATTGGGCTGCCACGTTTAATCATACCTTCAACAACTTGTGTGCCAGCTACTGCACCCATCTTAGATGATCTAAACACGTCTTTAACTTCAGCAAGACCAATAATTTCCTCACGCACTTCAGGCGAAAGTAAACCACTCATAGCTGCTTTAACATCATCAATAGCTTCATAAATAATGCTGTAATATCGAATCTCCACACCCACATCAGCAGCTGCTCGCTTAGCTGCGTTGTCCGCACGCACATTAAAGCCAATCATTACAGCTTTAGAAGCCTCTGCAAGACTTACATCAGATTCATTAATTCCACCAACAGCTGACATTACAATTTTAACTTTAACTTCATCAGTAGAAAGCTTTTCAAGCGAATCTTTTAATGCCTCAGCACTTCCCTGTACATCCGCTTTTATCATAACGGTTACCGTTTCTGCAGCACCCGAACCTATTTGACTAAACACATCTTCTAATTTGGAAGCTTGTTGAGCTGCAAATCGAGTATCTCTAGATTTACTCTTACGTATATCTACAATTTCACGAATTTTGCGCTCATTTGCGACGACTATTGCCTCTTCACCAGCATTTGCAGCACCTGACAATCCCAGCACTTCTACAGGCGTTGATGGACCTGCAGTCTCAATTTCTTTGCCGTTCTCATCAAACATTGCACGTACGCGTCCGTACTCTTCACCTGTTAACAACATATCGCCTTTCGACAACATACCTTGCTGGACTAACACTGTTGCAACAGGTCCACGGCCCTTATCTAAAGTCGATTCAATCACTACACCTGAAGCAGGCCCATGATCTACAGCTTTTAATTCTAGAATTTCTGCTTGCAATGAAACTGCTTCTAATAATTCATCAACGCCCGCGCCGGTAAGTGCAGAAACATTTATAAATATAGTATCGCCACCCCATTCTTCGGGTAACACCTCTAACGCAGAAAGTTCATTACGAACTTTTTCAGGATCTGCATCTTCTTTATCTGTTTTATTGACCGCAACAATCATCGGAACATTTGCTGCCCGTGAATGCTCTACCGCTTCTTTGGTTTGCGGCATTACACCATCATCAGCCGCCGCCACAAGAATAACAATATCTGTCGCTTTTGCTCCGCGTGCACGCATAGAAGTAAATGCAGCGTGGCCAGGTGTATCTAAGAAAGTAATGGTGCCTTTATCTGTCGTTACACTATATGCGCCAATGTGCTGAGTAATTCCACCTGCTTCACCTGAGGCCACTTTAGTTCTACGAATATAATCAAGCAAAGATGTTTTACCATGATCAACGTGACCCATAACCGTTACTACAGGATTTCGTACGATAGCTTTAGCATCGTCATACTCAACTTGTAACAATGTATCTTCAACACTAGAAGCTTCGGCAGGTTTTGCTTCATGACCCATCTCTTCAACCACAAGAATTGCAGTATCTTGATCAAGAATCTGATTGATTGTGGCCATTACGCCCATCTTCATCATTGCACCAATAACTTCTGCAGCTTTTACCGCCATCATTTTTGCAAGATCGGCAACCGAAATACTTTCCGGTATTAAAATGTCACGTTTAACGGGCTCACTTGGCTTTTCAAATTGGTGCTTGTCACTCTGCGCAACTTTACCTGGTCGTCTGTGTTTAGGTTTTGCTTTGCGTTTGCCACGTTTATCACTAGCAACATGTAATTCTTGACGCCTTGGCTTATTAGTCTTCTTAGCTGCTGGTTTTTTATCTTCGGTTTCTGGCTTTTCTGGTGCCGGAGTAACCACTCTAATACCGATGGGTGCAGAAGGCTTTTCTGGCTTAGCAACTTCTTGAACGACTACTTCTTGTTCTGCGGCTTTTTGTTTATCCAGTTCATCTTGCTTTGCTTTTTCAGCGGCTGCTTGTTCTGCAGCTATCTGCTCAAGATTGGCTGCAATTTCTGCATCTTTAACTGCTTGTTCATCTGCACGCTGTTGCTCTTCTTTGGCAGCCTCTTCTAAAACCACACTACGCTTAACATAAGTGCGCTTTTTACGTACTTCAACATTAACCGTGCTCGCACCTGTAGGATTCCTACCTGTAGATCCACCCACTTTTAAAGTAGAAGTACTCTTGCGGCGCAAAGTGATTTTTTTACTTTCACCAGTTGACTCTTCTACATCATTACTACGATTATTACGCAAATGATCAAGCAATTGCATTTTTTGCTCATCAGAAACCACTTGATCCGCAGCATTAAACTCCAAACCGGCTTCCGAAAGCTGAACTAGCAATTTCTCAACAGGTGTTTTAACTACATCTGCTAGTTGTTTTACAGTTACTTCGCTCATTTATTTATTCACTAATAGTTAAATTTTATATTTGATCAATGTATGCGTTACGTAGTAGCGCCTTCATTTTCAAACCAAGGTGCTCGCGCCAACATAATTAGCGAGCCTGCACGCTCAGAATCTAAACCTTCAATTTCAAGCAATTCATCAACAGACTGCTCTGCTAGATCTTCCATTGTCGCGATACCTCTACATGCTAGTTCAAAGGCTAAATCTTTATCCATACCTTCCATACCTAACAGGTCAGCAGAAGGCTCGACATCTGCAAACTTCTCTTCAGTTACTAAGGCAGTAGTTAGAAGTACGTCACGAGCACGTGCACGCAATTCTTCTACCATTTCTTCATCGAATTCTTCTACCTCTACTAATTCTTTAGGTGGCACATAAGCCACTTCTTCAACACTTGAGAAACCTTCCTGCGCAAGGATCACTGCCACTTCCTCATCTACATCAAGTTGAGACATAAACATTTCGACAAGTTCTCGAGTTTCTGTTTCAGACTTTTCTTCGGCTTGGCCTTCAGTCATAACGTTAAGCTCCCAGCCAGTTAACTGGCTAGCAAGTTTTACGTTTTGTCCGCCACGACCAATCGCTTGCGATAACTTTTCGTCCTCAACCGCTATATCCATGCTGTTTTTATCTTCATCAACTACGATGGAGGTAACTGCTGCTGGAGACATGGCATTTATTACATATTGAGCAGAATTATCATCCCAGAGAATAATATCAATTCGCTCGCCTGCGAGTTCATTTGAAACGGACTGCACACGAGAACCGCGCATACCTACACATGCTCCAACGGGATCTAGTCTTGGATCGTTAGACTTAACAGCAATTTTAGCCCGTAAACCTGGGTCTCTTGCTGCTGAAAGCACTTCAATAAGACCTTGTCCTACTTCAGGTACTTCCAACTTAAATAACTCAATTAAAAATTCTGGAGCTGTTCTAGTTAAAAATAATTGCGGACCACGAACTTCTTCACGCACTTCGTGCAAGAAAGCTCTCACTCTGTCACCAGGGCGCATCGCCTCTCGTGCAATCATATGGTCACGTGGAATAAATCCTTCTGCATTACTTCCTAGATCAATAAACGTTCCCGAGTGATCACTACGCTTAACAACACCCATTACTAGTTCACCAATACGATCTTGGAAAATATCAACAATTTGCGCGCGCTCAGCTTCACGAATTTTTTGAACAATTACTTGCTTTGCGGTGTGTGCTGCAATTCGTCCAAATGCTACAGATTCAATGGGCACTTCAATAAACTCACCAACTTGCATATCAGGAAAATCTTGTATGGCGTAGCTATAAAGCTTTTGTGTTTCGTTAGATTCAAATTCTGGATCTTCGTCATCCAATATTTCCCAACGTCGAAAAGATTCGTAATCACCTGTTTCACGATCAATTTCAACACGGATATCCATTTCCATACCATGCTTCTTTCGTGCAGCGGTTGCTAAAGCTGCCTCGATAGCCTGAAATATAATATCTTTTTCAACACCTTTCTCATTTGAGACAGCATCCGCTACAAGTAAAATTTCTTTATTCATAATTTATAAATATTAAGTTCCTATACTTAAAAATCTAATACGGTAAAATTAATTTTTAGCGATTAGATTTGGGTCAATATCCAAATCTAACTTCGCATTTTTAATCGCTTCAATTGGCACTAAAAACTCATCGCCTTCTGGTGTAACCACCGTTAGTTGATCATCTTCAGCATGTAACAATACTCCACGTATATTTCTTCTCTCATTTATTGGCCAAGTTGTCTTGATCTTTACTTTACTTCCTACTGCATTTTTCATTTGCTCAACACTAAATAACTTTCGATTAATTCCTGGAGACGAAATCTCCAATGTGTAAGGTAGCTCTACTGGATCTTCTACATCTAGCACCGCACTTAGCTGTTGACTTACTCTCGAACAATCATCCAATGTTATACCTTCACTATGATCAATAAATATCCTTATTTGTGCTGTATTCTGATTTATCTGGCATTCTAGCCCCCATAAATCATAATTCATTCCAACAATTACTGGCTCTATAATGGGCAAAATTCCATACGGATCATCAAACAAAATATTTCTTATCCTCTTCTACCTATCATTACTTCAAAACGTACCGGCCTATATCCTTGAATCCTTGGCCCAATAAAAAAATGGGCACACTAAGCCCATTTACATTCCCACCACATCCTTATGAGCTTACTTGCCTCGCAATTGCCTAGTAATTTGTACCAACATTTTATACAAAATTATATCTAAGCAATAAAAAAGGCCCTCTAGGGGCCCTTCCGAATCATTGAAAAACAATGACTTATAAAACTAATACACATACAGTATAGGTAAAAAAAAACCAGGCTTCAAGCAAAGAGTTTGCCATGAACCGGATTCACGGGCTGATGGTGGAAATTTATCGATGAATCCGCTCATTACCAAAGTAACTAACTATTCACTCTATTAGCATATCCTGTATGAGTCACAAAATTATCCTATCCGTTTCAATTAAGCCACAAAAAAGCCCGATTAAATCGGGCTTTTTCATATTGCCCTTAAGGGCAAAAATTACTTCTAGACTTATACGTCTACAATATCGTTCTTCATTGAGTAAAGAATGCAAAGCACTTCATTTTGCTCAGCTTGTCCAACATTGTTTTTATTCAATGCCGCTAGCACGTCATCACATACCGCATTAAATTCCGTATCACTTATATTCATGCCAGTGTGCGCAGTGAGCATGTCTTGACCGGTATATTCTTGTGGACCACCGATGCCAGCACAGAAAAATTCCCAGACAACTTGCTTTACTTTCTCGCCGTCACTGTTTGTATATCTATTTTTGATTTTTGGGTTGCTGGTATGGTTTGCCCATATATCCGCAACGATATTCTTTAACTTGTCACCACCGCCTAAACGGTCATATAAACTGGCTTCACTCATTTGCAAACTCCTTAACTTTACATTCTTATTATTACAGAAAACTTCTGCATATACTTTGAATTATTCCGTCATTATACCGTGTTATTTGCCTGAGATTCCAGCCTGGCAGTCTATAAATATCTTCTGAAATATATTGCGTAACTAGTTGTTAGTTATCGTATTTATGGCCCAGACATCAACTCTTCATTTAACTTCGGTATGCGAAATATTTACTCATCCCACATAACATCTTCGTTTTGCTCTATTGCTGCCTCTAGTAATTCAACTAATGGCATGGCTCTTTTATCAATACTCACATAATTTTCATTATCATCAGGCGTATGTAACGGCTTGCCCGTTCCTTCGACCAATATCTCTGCTTTAACAGAGGATTTCAGCAAGGCTAACGCATTAGGCAGATCATCAGCCTGAATAGCGCCAGGAATAACTCCACTATGGCCCATTGATTTGATTAGTTTTTTTGCAACATCACCAAACATTGTGATATTCGCATAGGCCTTTGTCTTGAAGGTTATCAGCATGCTTAAAGATAACATCGATCAAACTCTATTGAGTCTTTAATTTTGGGTAAAACAAAGCGATAAGTGATGATGAATAGACGAAAATTAGTAAAATTAATCGAATATTTCGTTCTAACATTAGTTTAATAGCTAATGTGATAATCGGTTGGTAGCGGGGGTAGGATTCGAACCTACGACCTTCGGGTTATGAGCCCGACGAGCTGCCAGACTGCTCCACCCCGCATCAATCTGAGCCGCAGGAGTCTACGCAGATAATAGTAACAATACAAGATTATAGATTAGATGTTGGACAAGGAATAATCGAATTTGTGTGCCTTGATCACAATTTTTTTACGTACTTTCTATATCGCATCATGAGCACTACATCTCAATGCCTAGTTTATTATTGACTAAGGAAACACACTTACACAATAGTTGAGTAAATAATTTGGAAAGATAAATAATCCAACTATTAACAATCCATTAATTGTGAGAACTGCATTAGCCATCAGCGCATTATTTTGTGTGCCTAATCGCACTTCAAGATCATCAAAGTAAATATATTTAATGACTCTCAAATAGTAAAAAGCACCCACAATCGACATTATCACTGCCAAGATAGCCAGCCAAATAAAATCGTTATAGACCAAGCTTTGTAGCACATATAACTTGGCGTAAAAACCTACTGTTAATGGCATGCCCGCCATAGAAAACATTACCAACAACATTATTAAAGCCAGACGAGGATGGGATTGGCTTAAGCCTTTTAGATCAGTCAGTTCATCAATATCACTACGATTGTGTTTATTTAATAGCAGCAACACACCAAATGCACCAGCCGCCATTAACACATAAATAATGGTGTAAAACAGAGCCGACGCATAACCAAAACTCTCTCCTGACAATAATCCAAGCAACACAAAGCCAATATGAGAAATAGTTGAATACGCAAGCATGCGCTTAATATGACTTTGTGCAATTGCAATTACATTTCCAAACACTACAGATAAAACTGCTAAAATCATTAGCATCTGTTGCCAATCCACCACCAATTCTTGCATACCATAACTTAATAAACGAATTGCCATAACAAACGCAGCTAGCTTGGGAGCTGTTGAAATAAATAGTGTTACCGCGGTAGGTGCACCTTGATAGACATCTGGCACCCACATATGAAATGGAACCGCACCAAACTTAAAGGCAACGCCTACCACAATAAAAGTTAACGCAAATATTAAGCCTATATTTAGTCCTTCAATATTTTCTAGATAGATATTAATCTCGGCAAGATTTAACGACCCTGTTATGCCATACATAATTGACATTCCATAGAGCAGCAACCCCGAAGCAATTGCGCCTAATACAAAATACTTTATTGCCGCTTCCGCAGCATCATCAGAGTCGCGTATATAGGCTACTAATGCATACAAACACAAAGACAATAGTTCTAATCCTAAGTAAATCGTTATGAAATTTTGCGCAGAAGCCATCACCAACATTCCTAATGTGGCGAACAACCCCAAAATATAAAACTCTGGCCGTGAATTCTTAAGACTTAACAAGTAAGGTCGCGCATAAACAAAAATTACTGCAACAGCCACACAAATAAGCGTTTTAATTAACTTAGCCAGACCATCATGCACATACATTTCATCAAAGAGCACTACATCTGGACGATCCATACCACGCAAAAACAAAAATACCATTCCAACCAAAGTTGCTAAACTTAATACATAGGTAACATTCTCACTATTGCGTCCCGCAAACAAACTAACCATTAATATGGTTAACGTTCCAATTAGTAATGCGATCTCTGGCATAACCACTAGAGACTTCATCAACATAACTAACAATCCTGGAAGTGAATCTATTGAGTTTATATCTAAGCTATCCATTACAATTATGCTGCTTTATCAAGGGAGGTTGGTTTGTTGAGCTTGGAACAAAAGATGAGAAACAGATGCATCCATCATTTCTATTAGCGGTGCAGGCCATAATCCAATCCATAAGACGAAAAACGCAAGCACTGACAAACAGAAAAACTCACGACCATTTAGATCTTTCAGCTTAGCGACTTCATCATTACCCACCTCACCGAACACTACTCGCTTAATCATCCAAAGCGTATAAGCAGCACCTATGATTAGAGTGGTCGCTGCTAAAAATGCAAACCAAACGTTTGCTTTAAAGCTTGCCAAGATCACCATAAACTCACCAACAAAGCCGGAAGTTCCTGGCAACCCCGCGTTAGCCATAGCAAATAACACAAAAAAAGCTGCAAACTTTGGCATAGTATTCACCACACCACCATAGTCTGCTATTTGACGACTATGCATACGGTCATACAACACACCAACACAAAGAAACATGGCGCCAGAAATAAAGCCATGTGAAATCATTTGCACCATACCGCCTTGGAGCGCAAGTTCTGAATAAGAGCTGTTATCTGCTGTTAATCTAAAAATTACAAAAAAACCAAGCGTCACAAACCCCATGTGTGCGATAGATGAATACGCAATTAATTTTTTCATATCCCGTTGCGCGAGTGCAACAAAGCCGATATACACCACTGCTACCAATGAAACGGCTATAACTAAATAAGCCAACTGATAACTTGCATAAGGGGTGATAGGGATACTAAACCTCAAAAACCCATAACCACCAACTTTCAACATAATGGCAGCTAATACTATTGAACCACCTGTTGGCGCCTCTACGTGAGCATCTGGCAGCCAAGTATGAACCGGCCACATCGGTATTTTAACTGCAAAAGCAATAAAAAATGCTAAAAACAAAAATAGCTGTTGAGTCTCATCAAACTTCGTGAGTTGTAATGCAGCTATCTCAAAGGTACCAGCATTTAAATACATATAGATAAGTGCAATTAACAGAAACACTGAACCTAAAAATGTATACAAAAAGAACTTTATCGTCGCATAGACTCTTCTTGGACCACCCCACATTCCAATTATTAAAAACATTGGAATTAACATACCTTCAAAGAAGATATAAAAAAGAATAGCGTCTAACGCACAGAAAACGCCTATCATTAAGCCTTCTAGAATAAGAAAAGCCGCTAAGTATTCAGTAATGCGGTCACGAGCAAGCTCCCAAGCTGCAATAATCACTAACACCGTGATCACAGTAGTAAGCAAAATTAAGGGCACCGCAATCCCATCTACGCCTAATGCATAGTAAATATTAAATGCATTAATCCATGAAATTTGTTCATAGAACTGCATTGCATATTGGCTACTATCAAAGCCACGCATTAAAACAATGCTTACCATTAATGTAGCCAGTGCTATAAACAAAGAAAACCACTTTGCAAAATCAATAGAGATTTTTTTAGCCACCAAAACCAATACGCCACCAATAATCGGCAACCAAATTAAAATACTTAGAATAGGCAAAGAATTAAACATAGCGATTACTGTAGAAGCACCCTACTTAATAAAATCAACAACCCAATGATCATGGCGAAAGCATAGTGGTACAAATAACCAGTTTGCAGTTTCCGAACTTTTACAGAAAACCAATTAATAACTTTTGCTGAACCATTAACTACTAAGCCGTCTATCAATAGTCGATCACCAAAAGAATCACAAAAAGCACCTATCTTTCGAGAGCCATTTGCAAACAGCATTTGATATAACTCATCAACACCGTATTTATTGGCTAGCACTTTATAAGGGACATGCAATTTTTGCTTTAAGATTTTAGGAAGGTGCGGCTGTTTCAAATACAAGAACCAGGCGAAGAAAATACCAGCGAAAGCTAAGTAAACTGCATAACCTTGAAATGCATGTGAAACAAAAGACCCGATGCCATGGTAATGCTCACTAAGTTTTGCAACTGCTTGGTGGTGCTCTGCTACAAATATACTTTGAGCAAAGTAATCACCAAATACGAACGACCCAATAAACAAGCCTGCAAATACAGAAGGAATCGCTAACAGAATTAAGGGAATAGTAATTACTTTGGGCGATTCTTTTACATGTTCTTCTGTATGTTTATCCATGCGTGATTCACCATGAAACACTAAGAATAATAATCGGAATGAGTAAAACGCTGTAACAAATACTCCTGCCAACACCAACCAATAAGCAAATTCTGCCGCTGGTAAATTAGAGTAATGCACGGCTTCAATAATCGAATCCTTAGAAAAGAAGCCAGAGAAGCCTGGAAAACCTATTAGTGCCAACGTACCAATAAAAGCTGTCCAATAAGTTATGGGCATATATTTACGCAAACCACCCATGTTGCGCATATCTTGTTCATGATGTAATGCAACAATCACTGAACCTGCACCTAAAAACAGCAATGCTTTGAAAAAGGCGTGAGTAAAAAGATGGAAAATAGCGATTGAATACGCAGATGCACCTAAGGCAACTGTCATGTAACCCAACTGTGACAATGTTGAATAGGCAACCACCCTCTTTATATCATTCTGCACCATACCAACCAGCCCCATAAAAAAGGCCGTAATCGCGCCAATAACAAGAATTACATTTAGTGCAGTGTCACTGAGTTCAAATAATGGCGACATACGGGCCACCATAAATATGCCCGCTGTTACCATAGTGGCTGCATGTATCAATGCAGAAATAGGAGTTGGGCCTTCCATAGAATCTGGTAACCAAACATGCAGCGGCACTTGAGCAGACTTGCCCATTGCACCTACAAATAACAACAAGCAAATTACCGTCATTACTGGCCAATGAATATTCTCAGTAATCGCAAAAGTCTGTGTATTGATTAGAGGCGCTTGTGAAAATACAGACTCATAATCTAAAGTATTAAATACTGCTAAAACTGCACCAATACCTAATAAAAACCCAAAGTCACCTACCCTGTTTACCAAAAATGCCTTCATATTGGCAAAGATCGCACTGTCTCTTGTATACCAAAAACCAATCAACAAATAAGAAACTAACCCAACTGCTTCCCAGCCAAAGAATAATTGCAAAAAGTTGTTTGCCATCACTAGCATTAACATAGAGAAGGTAAACAATGAAATATATGAAAAGAACCTTTGATAACCAGGATCTTCATGCATGTAACCAATAGTATAGATATGCACCATCAATGACACAAAGGTCACGACTATCATCATCGTGACTGTGAGTGGATCAATCAGGAAACCGATTTTAAAACTGAAATCTCCTAACGCTAACCATTCATAAACATCGATGTTATATGAAACCTGATCAAAGATAACTTGTTTAAAAACTAATAAACTTAAGAAAAATGAAACACCAACCCCAAGTATAGTTAACCAATGCGAACCACTCCTACCAATCGTCTTCCCAAACAAACCCGTGAGAATAGAGGCTATTAATGGTGCCAGAACGATCGATAAACAAAGTGCTTTCATATCTGCTTTGTTTAACCTTTTAAATTATCTATATCTTGTACATTAATCGTAGAACGATTGCGGTACAACACAACTAAAATAGCCAAACCAATAGCCGCTTCAGCTGCCGCCACAGTAAGTATAAAAAACACAAATACTTGGCCTGCCAAATCATCCAAGTAGTACGAAAAGGCCACAAAATTCATATTCACCGCTAACAGCATTAATTCAATTGCCATTAGCAATAGAATTACATTCTTTCTATTAAGAAAGATGCCTGCAATACTAAGTGAAAATAGAATTGCACCAAGCACAAGGAAATGTGTCAGAGTAATCATTTGTAATTATTATTTACTTTCCAAACTGAATTAATTTTATAGTTTATTCTCTATCTAGATCCGCTAAGCGGACTCGATCTTTTCTTTGCACACTTACTTGATCATGTGGATTTTGTTGTTTAGAAGCTGCTCGCTTACGCATGGTTAATGTAATGGCCGCAATAATGGCTACCAACAAAATCACACCTGCAATTTCAAACGGGTACACATACTCTGTATATAACAACTTACCCAATTCTTGAGTATTGCTGTAATCAGCGGCTTTTGCATTGGGCTGCACATGCTCAAATGTTGATTTACTTAAAATAATGATCATTTCAGCAGCCATAACAGCACCTACCAGCAAACCAACAGGCAAATACCTTGCGTATCCAGCACGCATTTTTGCAATATTGATATCTAACATCATCACTACAAACAAAAACAGCACCATCACAGCGCCGACATACACCAATATCAGCACAATGCCTAAAAACTCGGCTTCAAGTAACAACCAAAGTGCACCACTAGTGAAAAACGCTAAGACTAAAAACAATGCAGCATGCACGGGGTTGCGTACCGTAATCATGGCAAGTGCAGATAACACTAGAATTCCTGAAAAGAAATAAAAAACTGTAGTCTGGATTAGCATTTAATTATTATTCTTAATATATATTTATTATGTCTATTTATATAAGCAGGCTTTTTAAATTTGAATTTATCTATATGGCGCATCGACTTGGCGATCGGATGCAATTTCATCTTCATATTTCCTACCCACTTCCAACAACATATCTTTCGTCATTATTTGCTGGCCACGTTCAAAAAATGCATATTCAAACACCCGAGTTTCAACTATTGCATCAACTGGACAGGCTTCTTCACAAAACCCGCAATACACGCACTTAAACAAATCTATGTCATAACGCGTAGTTCTTCTACTTCCATCCTCGCGCTCTTCACTATCTATTGTAATCGCTAGCGCTGGGCATACCGCTTCACATAACTTACAACCAATACAACGCTCTTCTCCACTTGGATATCGACGCAACGCATGTAAGCCACGAAATCTTGGTGATTGTGGCGTCTTTTCCTCTGGATACTGAACCGTAAACTTTTTAGTTGTAAACCGTTTACCGGTTAAGCTCATGCCTTTCAATAATTCAAATAGCGTGAAGCTTTTTAAAACATTAAATAACGCTTTCATATTCAATCAAACCAAGGTGATACTTGAAAATATAGGAGTATACCTTCAACAAAAATCCAGATTAACGTAACCGGCAACAACACCTTCCAGCCCAATCGCATAATTTGATCATAACGATAGCGTGGGAATGTTGCACGAAACCAAAGAAAGCAGAATATAAATAAACAGGTCTTAGCAATAAACATGTGAGGTCCATGCCCAAGCAATGCACCTAAATACGGCACACTAAACCAGCTCTCTGGGAATGGACTTAACCATCCGCCCAAAAAGAGTAATGCGGTTAATGCGGAGATGAGAATAATGTTGGCATATTCCGCCAAGAAGAATAATGCAAACCCCATGCCTGAATATTCAACATGAAATCCAGCAACAATTTCCGATTCACCCTCAACCACATCAAATGGCGCGCGATTCGTTTCTGCAACCCCTGCGATTAAGTAAGTTATAAACAAAGGAAACAACGGCAGCCAGTACCAATGGAAAATACCACCTTGCTGCTCATTAATGATATCGCCCAGATTTAGACTGCCACTCGCCATCAAGACCCCGACCAGTGCAAAACCCATTGCAATCTCATACGAAACTATTTGTGCTGCACAACGTAAGGCCCCTAATAAAGCATACTTAGAATTTGAAGCCCAGCCAGCAACCACTACACCATAGACACCTAACGACGTCATTGCTAACAGATATAACAACCCAGCATTGATATCCGCAAAATTCCAACCATCAGCAAAAGGAATCACGGCCCATGCCGCTAACGCAGGAATCATAGACAGTAAAGGCGCAATACGAAATAAGAAACGATCTGCATCATTCGGCAATATCATTTCTTTAAACATTAACTTTAAAGCATCAGCAATGGGTTGCCCGAATCCTTTGGGGCCGACTCTATTGGGACCTATGCGCACCTGCATAAAGCCTATAACTTTACGTTCAGCCAAAGTTACATAAGCCACACATCCAAATAGCACCAATACAAAAACAAACATGTACACCGACATCAACACAATTGGGGGGATAACGGAGATAATGCTTTGCACCCAATCAAGCATTCGCAGTCCTTTGTATCTCTACAGGAGCAATAGCATCACCTAGAGAATCGATTTGCGATGCAGTCTTTTGCACCCAGATACAATTATCAGACATGCTTTCATCAATACGCAAAGGCAACGTAACCTCTTGCTTACCTTGAACTACACGCACAACTTTTTCATCCAGCATATTAAGCTGCTTTGCCTGATTATTAGATATCACTACATGATGTTGTTGATCCTCTACTGCCTGTTGCAATGATGTAGCGCGTCGCACAATATTATCAACTGCATAGATAGGTGTATCTGAAACACGGTATATTTTATTCGCGTCCGACTGAAGGTTCACATGGCTTAAATCTTTAAGATGACTTGATATAGCCACCTCGTCAGCAAATAATTGCTTTAATTCATCTCTTATCTGTTCACTAGTTTGATATTGCACATTATCAAAGCCTAATTTATTCGCCATGACGCGCAGTACTTTCCATGCAGGACGAGCTTCACCAGGTGCCGAGACCGCTTTACCAACACTTTGCCAGTGGCCTGTAGTATTTACGAAGGTTCCATCAGTTTCTGCAAAGGTTGCAATCGGTAATATTACATCCGCATATAACTGAACTTGCTCATTATCAAAAGGTGTTAGCGCAACAACGAAATCTGCAGCTTGCATTGCCTCAAGCACAACAGGCGAATTTGCAAAATCAAACTCAGGCTCCAAATTAAATAGCACATATACTTTTCTTGGCGTAGCAAACATTTCAGCTGCATTTAAGCCTCTACTATTACTTGCAACACCAGCTGCTAATCTATGTGGAAGTACTCCAGACAACCATGCACCTACTGTATTACCTGATCTAGCCAGTAACCCAAAATTAGAACTAGTAGCCTTTGCAATAAAATTACTTAATGCACGAAGCGCCGATGCTTGAGGGTGGCTGTCTGCCATCGCTCCAAACATAACACTTGACTGCTTGCCATCCTTTAAAGAGTTAAATATAACTTTTGCATCTTCCGAGACAGAGGCATTATCAACTAAACTTTTTAGCTCTGGAGACAAGTCACTCAAAGTGTCTGAACATTTAGCTATTTCTGCTAAAGCTGTAAGCCATTGTTGAGGTGCTAAATTCCAGTTGTATTGACTTGCAAAATGGAAATCATATTCTTGAGCATTTATCGAACTTACTTCACACCCATTCAAACCAGCCTTGCGAATGCGATGCGCTAGCATTGGCTGCTCCAAACGAATATTACTCCCTATCAAAAAAACACTTTCATTTTCTTCAATCGATTTTATGGATTGCCCTAGATAAGGAAATAATGGCATTGCATCTTGATCTGTGAAATCAAGCTGTTGCGTACGATGATCAATATTATTCACGCCTAATTGACGGAATATTTTCTGTAACAAATACAGTTCTTCTAGTGTTGAATGTGGCGCAGCTAATACACCGATATCGTCTACTTGATACTGCTTAATATTTTCTGCAACCAATGACAAAGATTCGTCCCAATCACTCACTCGCCACCCTTGATCAGTTTTCAACATGGGTTGAGATGCGCGATCAGTTGAATTCAAGCCTTCATAACTAAATCGATCTCTATCTGAAATCCAAGTTTCATTTATGTCATCATTTTCACGCGGTACGACACGCATTACTTGATTGCGCAGTGTATGAAGATACACATTAGAGCCAACACTATCATGCGGCATTACACTTGCAGACTGCATCATTTCCCATGCACGAGCAGACATTCGAGACGGCTTTGCATTGAGTGCGCCAACGGGACAAACATCAATAACGTTTCCCGACAATTCTGAACTTAGAGATTTTTCAACATAGGTACCAATCTCCATAAACTCGCCTCGACCCGTAGCACCTAACTCACTAATACCGGCAATTTCTGTACCAAATCGAACACAGCGCGTGCAATGAATACAGCGCGTCATATCTGTAGAGACTAATGAACCTAATTCTTTATCCGGCACCACACGTTTGCGTTCAGTATAACGAGAAATACTATTGCCATAGCCCATAGCAACATCTTGTAACTCACACTCACCACCCTGATCACATACCGGACAATCAAGCGGATGGTTAATTAATAAAAATTCCATTGTCCCTTGCTGAGCATCTAATGCTAATGGAGACTTTGTATAAACTTTCATGCCTTCCATAACAGGTGTTGCACAGGCTGGTAATGGTTTAGGAGCTTTTTCAACTTCTACCATACACATGCGGCAATTAGCTGCGACTGATAATTTTTTGTGATAACAAAAACGAGGCACATCAACATCATGCTGATCAGTAACTTCGATAAGCATTGCACCTTTTCGTGCACTGACTTCTTTGTCATTAATAAAAATTTGTACAGTTTCTTCAGACATTAATGATTACCAGTTCTTACGCCGCATCTTTTTGCTTATTAACTTCTAAAATACTATAACCGTGCTCAATATAGTGCATAAATTCGCTGCGATAATGCTTAATAAAACTATGCACAGGCATAGCTGCTGCATCACCTAATGCACAAATCGTTCTACCTTCAATTTTAGTTGCAACATCATCAAGCTTATCGATATCTTCAGGCTGACCCTCTCCTTGCACTATCCGACACAACATTCGATACAACCAACCCGTACCTTCTCTACATGGTGTACATTGACCACACGACTCAGAAAAATAAAAACGTGATATGCGCTGCAAGACTTTAACCATATCGGTCGAATCATCCATCACAACCACTGCACCAGAACCTAATAACGACCCTGCAGTAGTGATCGACTCATAATCCATATTGGTGTTCATCATAATTTCACCAGGCAATACCGGTACAGAAGATCCACCAGGTATCACTGCTTTTAAATTTGCGCCATTGCGCATGCCACCCGCTAGTTTAAGAAGTTCGGAGAACGGCATACCAAGTGGTACTTCATAGTTACCTGGCTTATTAACATGACCTGATACTGAAAAACATTTTGTCCCACCGCTTTTTTCCACCCCCATGGAAGCAAACCATTCTGCACCTTCACGCATGATGCTAGGCACCGATGCAAAAGTTTCTGTATTATTTACAGTTGTGGGTTTTCCATATAAACCTACATTCGCTGGAAATGGAGGCTTAAAGCGAGGCTGTCCTTTCTTGCCCTCTAATGACTCCAATAGCGCAGTTTCCTCACCACAGATATAAGCACCTGCACCTAAGGTATCGTACAAATAAAAAGTAAAGTCACTACCCATTATATTGTCACCCAAATATCCCGCTGCATAGGCTTCATCTAATGCTTGTTTAAACCTTATATATGGCTCATCTAAAAATTCACCACGCAGGTAGTTATAACCAACAGATAGACGCATTGCATATGCCGCAATAGCCATACCTTCAATTACTGAATGAGGATTAAATCTTAAAATATCACGATCTTTACACGTACCAGGCTCGGACTCATCTGAATTACATACAACATAGCTTTGTATATCTGGATTGCGTGGCATAAAACTCCACTTCAAACCTGTAGGAAAGCCTGCCCCACCACGACCACGCAAACCTGATGCTTTGATTTGCTCAATAACTTCATCAGGCGAAATTTTTTCGCGCAGAATTTTTTCCCAAGCTTTATACCCGCCCACACTATTATAATTTTCCAACGTCCACGGTTGGTCAAATTGTAAGGTTTGGTAACAAACGTTATTTATTTGCATAACTTATTCTGTTGGCTTATCTAATATTTTGGTCTAATTATTTTTGGTCTAATTCTTTTAAAATCTGATCAACTTTTTCGATGGTTAAATTTTCTTTATATACATGATCCACTTGCATCATTGGTGCGCCACAGCATCCCGCCAAACACTCTTCTTCTTGTTTTAAGTAAAACTTTCCATCCGACGTACTCTCACCCAAATCAATGCCTAGTTTATTTTTTAAATGCTCAACAATTTCATCAGAACCACGCAACATACAAGACAAATTTGTGCATACAGAAATCGTATGCTTGCCAACGGGCTTTAATTCAAACATAGAATAAAACGAAGCCACTTCGTATACTGCGATAGCCGGAATTTCTAAATATTCAGCAATCGCATCCATCTTTTCTACCGGCAAGTAGCCATCTTCATGCTGCAGTGCTCGCAGAGCACCTAATACTGCAGATTGTTTTTGATCTAGCGGGTAACGCGATATCCAATCTTCAATCTCATCTTGCAAATGATCAGATAGAATTGATTTTTTGTTAGAGGTTTGATTCATCGATCAATTTCTCCAAACACAATATCTTGTGTGCCAATGATTGCTACTACATCAGCAAGCATGTGGCCTCGTGACATTTCGTCTAAAGCTGCTAAATGCGCAAAACCTGGTGCGCGAATTTTTATTCTGTAAGGCTTATTGGCGCCATCTGAAACCAAATAGATTCCAAACTCACCTTTAGGGTGTTCGATTGCAGAATATACTTCGCCTTCTGGCAAACAAAATCCTTCAGTAAATAATTTAAAATGATGGATAAGCTCTTCCATTCCCATCTTCATTTCTCCACGAGATGGGGGAGCCATTTTATGGTTATCAACCATTACTGGACCAGGATTACCCCTAAGCCAATCAATACATTGTTTGATAATATCGTTAGATTGGCGCATTTCTTCCATACGCACTAAATAGCGATCGTAACAATCACCATTCACACCAATAGGGACCTTGAAGTCTAATTTACTATACGTTTCGTAAGGCTGTTTACGTCGCAAATCCCACTCTATTCCCGAGCCACGTAACATTGGACCAGTAAACCCTAACTGTAATGCGCGCTCGGGAGTCACAATACCAATATCAACTGTGCGCTGCTTCCAGATGCGGTTATCAGTTAACAGTGTTTCATACTCATCTACACAAGATGGAAAGCGCTTTGTGAAGTCTTCAATAAAATCTAAGAAAGAACCTGTGCGCGCCTCGTTTAATTTATTTACTTCTTTTTCATCATGCCATCGCGACTCTGTATATTTAGGCATGGTATCTGGCAAGTCACGATACACACCTCCTGGGCGATAATAGGTTGCATGCAAACGTGCACCAGACACTGCTTCATAACAATCCATTAAGTCTTCACGTTCACGGAATGCATACAAAAATACTGTCATTGCACCAATATCTAGCGCATGTGCACCTAACCATAACAAGTGATTTAGAATTCGAGTGATCTCATCGAACATTACACGTATATATTGCGCGCGCTCTGGCACTTCAATGCCAGAAAGTTTTTCAATCGACATGACATAAGCATGTTCATTACACATCATCGACACGTAATCGAGCCGATCCATATAACCAATACTTTGATTATATGGTTTACTTTCTGCAAGTTTTTCCGTTGCTCGATGCAGCAAGCCAATATGCGGATCAGCACGCTGAACTACTTCACCGTCCATTTCTAAAACTAAACGTAGCACACCATGCGCTGCAGGATGTTGCGGCCCAAAGTTCATTGTGTAATTACGCAACTCAGCCATTAGCAGATTCCTTATCCGATTTACTTTCTGACTGGCTCTCTAATTGACTTTCTGAGTTACTTTCATGCAGACCATCTTCAAAACGATGATCATCTCGAATCACCTTAGGCACATTTATTCTTGGTTCAATTGATACCGGTTGATAAATCACACGTTTTTGATCAGGGTCATAACGTACTTCCACATGACCTACTAATGGAAAATCTTTACGGAATGGGTGACCAGTGAATCCATAGTCAGTAAGAATGCGTCGTAAATCGGGATGATTTTCAAAAACAATTCCATACAGATCAAATGCTTCACGCTCATACCAATTTGCAGAAGACCATAAGCTTGTAACCGATGGAAGTATTGGAAGATCATTATCCTTGCAAAGCACTTTTACACGTACTCTTACATTATTGGTAACCGATAGAAGATGATATACAACTGCATAGCGTGAGTTATTCATATCCATGCTTTGCTTAGCATCATCAAATGTAAAACGACCAAACGATGTCTTTTCTACGCCTCTACTAAAACCTGATGAAGTTGCTGATTCAGTATTCCATTCGTCTACACCAAACTCTAAGTAGTCTATTCCCGCTAAATCAATTAGCTGATCAAATTTGAATTCCGGCACCTGAATCAATTTAGCTAATACAATTAATAGTTCATCTGGATGAACAAGTATAGTTAACTCATCAAATTTAATTTCTACCGACAGAGAAGAAGATGCAAACACACGCTGCAGCTCTGTACTAAGTTGATTAAGTTGGTCTTGCATAATCGAGGTACTTAACGTGCAATGGTATTTGTGCGTCGAATTTTATTTTGTAATTGCAAAATACCGTATAAAAGTGCTTCTGCTGTTGGCGGACAACCCGGCACATACACATCAACCGGGACAATTCGATCACATCCCCTTACTACTGAATATGAGTAGTGATAATAACCACCACCATTTGCACATGACCCCATAGAGATCACCCATTTTGGATCAGCCATTTGATCATAAACTTTACGTAAAGCTGGTGCCATTTTATTAACAAGCGTCCCCGCCACAATCATCACATCTGATTGTCTTGGGCTAGGTCGAAACATAACACCAAAACGATCAAGGTCATATCTAGCTGCACCTGCATGCATCATTTCTACTGCACAACAAGCTAACCCAAACGTCATTGGCCACATTGAACCTGTACGTGCCCAATTTATAAGATCGTCAAGCTTGGTTGTCGCAAATCCTTTGTCATGAAACCCTTGATCATGAAAGCTTTGCTCTAGTGGACTCATTGGGATATTAGATGAAGTGTTTACATTTGCCATTGCATGCCTTTACGTTTCATTCAATTGGATTTAATCCCAATCAAGTGCACCTTTTTTCCATTCGTAGATAAAACCAATGGTTAGAATAATTAAAAAGATCGCCATCGACACAAAACCAACTAAACCTACTTCACGAATCGATACCGCCCAAGGAAACAGGAAAGCAATCTCTAAATCAAAAATAATAAACAATATAGCAACCAAATAGTAACGCACATCAAATTGCATACGAGCATCTTCAAATGCTTCAAAGCCACACTCATAGGGCGAATCTTTTGCGGCATCGGCTTTCCTTGGCCCAAGCTTTAACCCAAGCAACAATGGGATTAAACCCATAATCGATGCAATGCCAATAAATATTAAAACTGGGAGGTAGTTTTCAATCATTATAATTTCTCAGGCAGACCAGCAACGTTTCCTAACGAACAAATCCCTTACATGTTTCATGCTATCTATTTCCTCACAGTCTAAAATAGAAAACCACAAATAATTTATAATTTTTATTGTCTTGTATTGGTCTATATTTCATTACTGAAGATCTAACAGTATAACTTGTCACAGCATTTTGAGTATCTACTTCAGTAAAATTATACTGTATGCCGTATATTTGACAGACTAAGGCTTGTTCACTTTGCATACAATTTAATTTAAGCGCATACAATGGAATCGATAAATACTGAATAATGATTAAATACTAATCGCAAATATGGTGCCGATGGCCGGACTCGAACCGGCACGAGGTTGCCCCCACTAGCCCCTCAAGCTAGCGCGTCTACCAATTCCGCCACATCGGCTGCGTGAAAAAAGAGTATTTTATCCTATGGCACCTTCACCAGGACATATTTTCCCTAATAGTGATATAAAACAGGATAATCGCCTGCTAATAAATACCCAAATTGGCTTTAACTAGAAGGAGTTAGATCGACAAACTACAATATGGACAAGAATAAAAGATCATGGGATCATGACTCAAACAAGAGCTTATAACCAAATATAGAACTTATTTAACTTTAGGGAGAACCATAAAATGGATAAAGACGAATATAAACCATTCGACATGGCTGCATTAATCGTAGGCGCAGTAATTATTATCGCTGCTCTAGTGATGGCATTTGTATTTTAATAATATAAGTCTAGTAATCTACACGAGCACTTCTGCTAACCAGCAGAAATCAATACCTTAGCAATCTCTACTCTGGCACGTCATCAGGCGAAACATTATCCAGGGCGCTTTCGACCTTATCTTTAGCGGATTCCATGCTGTCTTGAACTTCGTTTAACGAATCACTCATGGCAGCATCTGTTTGAGATTCCACCGGCATATCATCTTCATTACCCATTTCTTGACCTGGCACATCGGAACCTGACACTTCATCTACTTCAGGTAGATCGGTTGAAATACTCATCTCAGTCGGCTCAATATTATCAATCACACTTTCAGCAGTTGGTCGATTACTCGCTAAATAAGCAAGCGTTAAACTATTTAGGAAAAATAGTGTTGCAAGAATTGCGGTCAAGCGAGTTAAGAAGGATGCAGAACCTTTAGATCCAAACACTGTACCCGAAGCACCACTGCCAAAAGCAGCGCCCACATCAGCGCCTTTACCATGTTGAATAAGAATTAATCCAATGATGCCAATTGCAAGCAACACATCGATGGCTACTAAGACGCTATATAAAGTATTCATGTATAAAATTATCTATTTAATGTTTGTTAAATGTATAGACAAGGAATTGTCCTAATTTGCAGCAAGGGCGATACCTATAAAATCTTCTGCTTTTAATGCTGCTCCACCTATTAGACCACCATCAATATCGGGCTGCTGTAACAGCTCTTTTGCATTATCTGGCTTCATACTGCCACCATAAAGAATTCGCATATTAGCCGCAATATCTTTATTTTGCGCATCTAATGTAAGCCTAATCTCCTCGTGAACCTCTTGTGCCTGAGAAGGAGTTGCAACTTGACCGGTACCTATCGCCCAAACCGGCTCATAGGCAATCACTGCATTTTTAAATGCCTCTACACCAAACAAATCAAGAACTGCATTTATCTGTTTAGAAATCACGACTTCAGTATGCCCTTCTTCACGCTCTTGGAGGGTTTCACCAACACATAATATAGGGGTTAACCTGTTTTTTACCACGTGGGCAAACTTGGTAGCGACCTTCTCATTTGTATCGCCATAGACATGGCGGCGTTCCGAATGACCAATAATCACATAGTTACATGCAAACTCACTCACCATCGCTGCAGCAACTTCACCTGTATAGGCGCCACTTTCTTGATCGGAGCAGTCTTGAGCACCCAATGATATGTCAGAACCTTCCAACAACTTCTGCACATGAGAAAGATAAATATAGGGTGGACACACAGCAAGCTCAGCATTATTCACTGAGGGTAGTTGTTCTTTAATACCTGAAATCAGCTCTGAAATACTGCTTAGTGTACCGTTTAATTTCCAGTTTCCTGCTACGAGTGGTTGGCGCATATAAATAAGTGTAAATAGTCAGAATATGAAGGCGCGCAGCTTACCGATGCCAAGCGCTTTAGGCAAATACTATATTATTTTTTTACCTGATTTCAGTGGAGAACAAAGAATACTAGCTTAACAAGCCGCGGCAACGCTGTCCGCAATCTGTTGAGCTAATTTTTGCACTTTTGGTGCGTCCATCCCCTCCACCATCACACGCACTAAAGGCTCCGTTCCTGAAGGTCGAAGCAGCACTCTACCGGAGTCAGCGAGATCGGACTCTGCATCCTTTACAGCCTCTTGTATCTGTGGCGAATTATCTAAATCAAGTTTAGCTTGAATGGGTACATTAATAAGAATCTGGGGATATTTGCTCATCCCAGCTTTGGCATCTCGCAAGCTGATTTGCTGGTTTACTAATACCTGTAAAACTTGCAATGCCGAAACAATCGCATCACCCGTTGTTGTTCTATCTAAACAAATAATATGTCCAGAAGATTCCCCACCTATTAACCACGAACGATCCTTTAACATTTCCATCACATAACGATCACCCACATTAGCGCGACCGAATTCGATATCTTGTGCACGCAATGCATGCTCAAGACCAAGATTACTCATTAGTGTTCCCACCACACCACCGTTTAAGAGGTTCTCTTTTTTGCGTGCATTAGCGATAACATATAAAAGCTCATCACCATCCACGATGGCTCCTGTGTCATCTACCATTATCAAACGATCACCATCACCATCAATTGCAATACCTAGGTCTGCATGATGCTCAATTACTGCCATGCGCAACTCTTTAGGATCCGTTGCACCACATTTTTCGTTGATGTTTAAACCATTTGGTTTTGAAGAAAGACTTATAACTTCTGCACCCAACTCTGAAAACACATTAGGCGCAATATGATAGGTAGCACCATGCGCACAATCCACTACTAGCTTTAAACCATTTAATTTTATACGCGTTGGAATCGTACTTTTGCAAAATTCAATATAACGTCCTGCCGCATCCGTTATGCGCTCAACCTTACCTAGCTTATCTGATGCAACAACCTCTAATGGTTTACTCAGCTGCTCTTCAATTTCAAACTCGATTGAATCTGGTAGTTTTTTTCCTTCCGAAGAAAAAAACTTAACACCATTATCATAATACGGGTTATGAGAAGCGCTAATTACAATCCCTGCAGCTGCACGCAATGTTCGTGTTAAATATGCTACGGCGGGTGTTGGCATGGGACCAAGTAAACGAGCATTCACTCCTGCTGCAGACAATCCTGCCTCTAATACCGATTCAAACATGTAACCTGATATGCGCGTATCTTTTCCAATTAACACCAAGTCATTATCTTCACTACATAAAACTTGTCCTACCGCCCAGCCTAACTTCAACACAAATTCAGGTGTCATGACGCCATCGCCCACACGACCACGAATGCCATCCGTACCAAAATATTTTCGTTCCATAAATCTAGAGCCAGCTGATTATTTAATAGTAGATTTTATAGCTTATTGCACAAAAAAAGTACGGTATTCGATAGCAAAACGACCAAATCACGCATTTGCGTGATTGCATTGGTGTTTCTATTAGTAATTTATTGGGGATATTAAAGAAGCAACTCGATTAAGTTGCTTCTTAATATATTAAAGACGGTTAGTGTTCGCCTGCTGGCCCACCAATTGGACCTGAATCTTTTGACGCATCATCTTGAGAAGTTGGTGCAGCATTACCAGAGTCTGGCTTATCGTCATCCATCCAATCTTTAGGAGGACTAGGCACTTTACCTTCCATTATTTCATCAATTTGGTCTTTATCAATCGTTTCATATTTAACTAATGCTTTCGCCATGCAATGCAGCTTATCCATATTCTCATTCAGAAGTTTTTCTGCACGCTCATAATTAGTATCAATAATACGACGAATCTCTTGATCAATAGAGTTTGCAGTGTCATCGGAAACTGATTTGTGTTGCGTTACTGAGTGGCCCAAGAAAACTTCACCATCATCTTCACCATAAGAAAGTGGGCCCATTTTTTCAGACAAACCCCATCGGGTTACCATTGCGCGTGCAAGTTCTGTAGCGCGTTCTATGTCATTTGACGCACCCGTAGTAACACGATCAGCCCCTAATGTAATTTCTTCTGCAATACGACCACCAAATAAAGTAGAAATTTGACTTTCTAAACGCTGTTTACTATGACTATAGCGATCCTCTTCTGGCAAGAACATGGTTACACCTAGTGCGCGTCCTCGAGGAATAATTGTTACTTTATAAACTGGATCATGATCAGGTACTAAACGGCCTACGATGGCGTGACCTGCTTCATGATAAGCAGTGTTTTTCTTTTCTTCTTCATCCATCACCATGGACTTTCGTTCCGCACCCATCAGGATTTTATCTTTAGCTTTTTCAAACTCATCCATATCTACTGTGCGTTTGTTAGCACGTGCTGCAAATAAAGCTGCCTCATTTACCAAGTTCGCTAAATCAGCACCTGAAAATCCAGGCGTACCACGCGCAATATAGTCTGGGCGCACATCTTTACCTAATGGCACTTTACGCATATGAACTTTAAGTATTTGTTCTCTTCCACGAATATCAGGAAGAGGCACGGTTACTTGACGATCGAATCTACCTGGGCGAAGTAACGCAGGATCTAAAACATCAGGACGGTTAGTTGCTGCAATAACGATTACACCTTCACTACCTTCAAATCCATCCATCTCAACGAGCAACTGGTTAAGAGTTTGTTCACGTTCATCATGACCACCACCGAGACCTGCACCACGATGCCGACCTACCGCATCAATTTCATCAATAAAAATAATGCATGGTGAATGTTTTTTTGCTTGAGCAAACATATCGCGAACACGTGATGCACCCACACCCACAAACATCTCAACAAAGTCTGAACCGGAAATAGTAAAGAAAGGCACTTTAGCTTCACCAGCAATGGCTTTGGCTAATAATGTTTTACCTGTACCTGGCGAACCTACCATTAATACACCACGTGGAATTTTTCCACCTAACTTTTGAAACTTGCCTGGATCGCGCAAAAATTCTACCAGCTCGGAAACTTCATCTTTTGCTTCTTCAACACCGGCTACATCAGCAAAGGTAACTTTTATTTGGTCTTCACCCATTAGGCGCGCTTTGCTCTTACCAAATGACATGGCACCACGTCCACCGCCACCACCTTGCATTTGACGCATAAAAAATATCCATACGCCAATGAGCAATAACATTGGGAACCAGCTAATTAAAATATCTAGAAGTAATGAACGAGATTTTGCTTCACCCGCTTCCACCGCAACATCATATTTAAGCAAAGTATCTAATAATTTAGCATCGCCAGGACTATTGGTTTCAAACTTTTCATTACTATCAAACACACCTGTAATCTGACGATTATCAGGACTAATCATTACTGATCGAACACTTCCAGATTCAACCTTTTCAAGAAATTCTGAGTAAGAAAGTTGACCCGCTGTCTCTGGGCGTGGCGCAAAGTTATTGAAAACAGTCATCAATACCACTGCAATAACAGCCCAAAGCAATAAATTCTTTACCATGTCGTTCAAAAAGCTAACCTCTTACTTATAATTCAAATACTTAAACGAAAATTTACCTTACTATAACTTAATATGAGTGGCCAGGGCATACATCTCACGGCTACGTGCCCTGGACGCATCTGGCTTACGAATCAATACCTTACTAAATTTTGACCGCAACATTTTTACATAATCATCAAACCCAGCACCCTGAAACAATTTAACTATCAGACCACCGTCAGGCCCCAACACCTCAACACTAAACTCAGCGGCTAATTCTGCAAGATACATGGCCTTAGGCTGGTCAACACTACTAATACCACTAATATTGGGGGCCATATCACTTAATACAAGGTCTATAGGATTTTGACCTACTAATTCTCTCAAAGATTCATAAATATTTTGTTCTGTGAAGTCACCTTTTATGAAATGCACATTATTAATAGCTTCCATGTCTAGTACATCGATGGCAATCATTTTGCCTGACTTACCCACTTTCTTTGCCACGTACTGACTCCACCCTCCTGGTGCAGCACCTAAATCAACAATGTTCATTCCTTGTCGAATGAGATTATATTTTTTATCAATTTCCTCTAACTTATACACCGCACGTGAACGCCAACCTTCTTTAATTGCGCGTTTAACAAACGGATCTTCATTGTGCTCTTTTAACCAGGCCTTACTTTTCATATAAAATTATCAGAGTAAATGGAAAACGTATGTGGCCTACTGTGATATTCAAAAGTGTTTTGATTTCTCATCAGACCTACCAATAAGGCGCACAAATAATAGGAATGAACGAGAAGAATATTTATACACGAATAATTAGCCAGTTTTTGTTTCTACAAAGTTGGCATATAGCACATCGCTTAAAATAAAAAATATCTTTATAAAGCATTCTGAGAAAACAGAACTTAGAGCCTTTATTTTTTTTCTTTATTCATAGCGAACTTCAACTACCTCGTACTCCTTGTTACCAGCAGGTGCTTCAACCGTAATGACGTCACCCTCTTCTTTAGCAATCATGGCGCGAGCAACTGGAGATGTAATTGAAATCATATTTTGCTTAATATCCGCTTCATCCTCACCAACTATTGTATACGTAACTTCATCGCCACTTTCTTCATCTGCCAATATAACCGTTGCACCAAATACAACTCGGCCATTAGCATTCACTTTTGTTACGTCAATAACCTCTGCGTTAGATAGCTTTCCTTCAATCTCTTTAATACGTCCTTCTGCAAATGATTGTTGTTCTCTTGCTGCATGATATTCAGCATTTTCCTTAAGATCACCATGTGCACGAGCGGTTGCAATCGCTTCAATTATTTGGGGTCGCTTAACATTCTTAAGCTCATCTAGCTCAGAACGTAACTTTTCTGCACCTTTAACTGTTAATGGAACTCTATTCATATTTCACACCGAACAACGAAATTGATTAAGAAAAAATTAATGCTTTAATTGCTTATGCAAATCTTGCAATCGATAAACTTGGTAATGATCTTTACTTTGTATAGCGTCTTTAAGTGCCCATGCACCAGCAATGGTAGTGGCATAGCAAACCTTATGCTGCAGCGCTTCTCTTCTAATTGTAAACGAATCTGCAATGGCTTGTTTGCCTTCAGTAGTATTCACAATTAAGTCAATTTTACCATCAATAATCATATCAACAATATGCGGCCGACCCTCTCGTACCTTGTTAACTTTTTCGCACTCAATACCTTCCTCAGCAAGAGCTCTAGCGGTACCTTTCGTCGCAACAATTTTAAAGCCTAGGTTTTGTAACTGTTCAGCTATTTGTGTAGCTTGCAGCCTATCTTCTTTGCGAACACTTAATAATACACATCCCGACAATGGAAACTCTGCACCTGCCGCTAATTGTGACTTACCATAGGCTTCACCAAAAGATTCACCCACCCCCATCACTTCACCCGTAGATTTCATCTCCGGACCTAATATTGGGTCCACCCCCAGAAATTTAATAAAGGGGAATACCGCTTCTTTTACTGAAAAATACTTTGGAGTAGTTTCTTTTGTCGCGCCTTGCTCTTTTAGCGTTTTACCGACCATGCAACGCGCAGCAATCTTAGCTAATGGTTGACCAATCGCTTTAGATACAAAGGGCACCGTACGTGAGGCGCGCGGATTCACCTCAATCAAATAAACTTTTTCATCTTTGATTGCAAATTGAATATTCATCAGACCTTTTACTTGCAACGCAAGCGCTAACTGGCGTGCTTGTGCGCGCATTACATCTTTAACTTCTTCACTCAAATTATACGGTGGAAGTGAACACGCACTATCACCCGAATGAATACCGGCTTGTTCGATGTGTTGCATGATGCCGCCAATCAATACCTCATCACCATCACAGATTGCATCAAGATCCACTTCCACTGCGTTATCAAGAAAGTGATCAATCAACACAGGTGCATCATTGGAAACTTTGACCGCTTCTCGCATATAACGCTCCAAATCTGCCCGGTTATACACAATCTCCATCGCACGACCACCCAAAACATAAGAAGGCCTCACTACCACGGGATAACCAATTTTATCTGCCGCATCAACCGCTTCTTCCGTACTGGTTGCAGTGGCATTAGGAGGCTGCAAAAGTTTTAAATCATTCACTAGTTGTAAAAAGCGTTCTCGATCTTCTGCAAGATCGATTGAATCTGGACTGGTTCCCACTATAGGCACACCGGCTGCTTCAAGATCTTGGGCAAGCTTTAAAGGTGTTTGCCCACCAAATTGCACGATAACGCCATACGGTTTTTCGACACGCACAATTTCTAAAACATCTTCTAAGGTTAATGGCTCAAAATAAAGCCTGTCTGATGTATCGTAATCAGTTGATACTGTCTCAGGGTTACAATTCACCATGATGGTTTCATAACCATCTTCACGCATTGCAAACGCCGCATGCACACAACAATAATCAAATTCGATCCCTTGCCCGATACGATTTGGACCGCCACCTAGAATCATAATCTTTTTGTTATCACTTGGCTCAGCTTCGCATTCTTCATCATAACTGGAATACATGTATGCCGTATTCGTTGCAAATTCTGCCGCACAGGTATCCACTCTCTTATATATAGGATGCACTGCTAATAAATTCCGTTTTTCACGGACCTCTTGCTCATCACACTTTAAAAGTGTTGCAATTCTTCTGTCTGAAAAGCCTTTGCGCTTAATATTTCGCATCCATTGGGCATCAATAGACACTAACCCCATAGCCGCTATATCAGATTCCATATCGATAAGTTGTTTTAACTGCGCAAGAAACCAAGGATCAATTGATGTGGAATCAAATATCTCTTCATTGCTTTGACCCAATCGCATAGCATCCGCCACATACCAGACACGATCAGGGCCTGGCTCTTGCAATTCAGACGCCAACACACTTAGATTTTCTTCATTATATTCATCATGCATCGGATCCAGACCATCGACACCGACCTCTAGACCACGCAATGCTTTCTGAAATGATTCTTGGAAAGTACGACCAATCGCCATTACTTCACCAACCGATTTCATTTGCGTACTTAATTTTGCTTTAGCTTGAGGGAATTTTTCAAAAGTAAAACGAGGAATCTTCGTAACTACATAATCTATGCTTGGCTCAAAAGATGCCGGTGTTGCACCGCCGGTAATCTCATTTTGCAATTCATCAAGCGTATAACCAATCGCAAGTTTTGCAGCGACTTTAGCAATAGGAAACCCGGTGGCCTTAGAGGCTAATGCAGAAGATCTCGATACGCGTGGATTCATTTCAATAATGACCATGCGGCCGTCTTCTGGATTGATAGAAAACTGCACATTAGAACCGCCAGTATCTACGCCAATTTTACGTAACACCGCAAGCGAAGCGTTGCGCATGATTTGATATTCTTTATCCGTCAACGTTTGCGCAGGTGCTACAGTAATTGAATCACCCGTGTGTACACCCATAGGATCAAAGTTTTCTATCGAACAAATAATGATGCAGTTATCATTTTTGTCGCGCACCACTTCCATTTCATATTCTTTCCAACCAAGCAATGACTCTTCAAGCAACACCTCACTAGTGGGTGAGAGATCTAATCCATGCGTAATAATCTCTTTAAATTCTTCCAGGTTATAAGCAATGCCTCCACCACTTCCACCCATCGTAAACGACGGACGAATTACAGTTGGAAAACCCAGACTGGGCTGCTGTTGGATCGCTTCTTCTAAACTGTGTGCGATAGCGGAACGTGCAGATTTCAACCCAATATCTTCCATCGCGCGACGAAATAATTCACGATCTTCGGCCATATCAATGGCTTCTTTTTTCGCGCCAATCATCTCGACTGAATATTTTTCTAAAACGCCTTCACGATCTAAATCTAATGCACAATTTAATGCCGTCTGCCCACCCATTGTTGGCAACAACACATCGGGACGTTCTTTCTCGATAATTTGCTCAACGGTTTGCCACATAATGGGTTCGATATAGATCGCATCTGCCATTTCAGGATCCGTCATGATGGTGGCAGGATTAGAATTCACCAAAATTACACGATACCCTTCTTCACGTAGCGCTTTACAGGCTTGCGCACCCGAATAATCAAACTCACAGGCTTGCCCAATTACGATAGGACCCGCTCCAATGATCAATACACTTTTTATGTCCGTACGTTTAGGCATGCTCTAGTTTTGTTTATGCTCTTTCATCAGCTTGATGAAATGTTCAAATAATGGCTTAACATCATGTGGACCCGGACTGGCTTCGGGATGTCCTTGAAAACTATAGGCTGGCTTCTGTGTATGGCGTATGCCTTGTAACGAACCATCGAATAACGATCGATGTGTCGCCTCAAGTTCTTTTGGCAACGTCTCCTCATCCACTGCGAAGCCATGATTTTGACTACTGATCATAACCAAGTTGGTATTTAGATCTTGTACAGGATGGTTAGCGCCGTGGTGGCCAAATTTCATCTTGGTTGTTTTCGCACCGCACGCCAACCCTAATAATTGATGTCCCAAGCAAATTCCAAAGGTTGGGATACCAGCCTCTACAATTTCTTGAATCGCTCGAATTGCATAATCACATGGCTCAGGATCACCCGGCCCATTAGAAAGAAAAACACCATCAGGATTTTTAGCTAATACTTCACTCGCCGGGGTGGTTGCAGGGATGACTTCAAGTTCGCAACCGTAATCGTGAAGTATCCGTAAAATATTACGCTTTACCCCAAAGTCGTACGCTAAAACTTTGAAGGTATTATTATTTTGATCTCTATTATTTTGGTAGCCATCCTCTAAAGACCAGCAACCCTCACCCCAAGCATAGGGCTTGTCCGTTGTAACCTCTTTAGCTAAATCTAAGCCTTTTAATCCAGCAAAGCCCTTCGCCGCAGCTAAAGCTTGCTCTTCATTGATCTCGCCCGCCATGATCGCGCCATTCTGCGCACCTTTCTCACGCAGAATTCTAGTCAGCCTACGGGTATCAATATCCGCGATTGAAACCACATTATGTTTCTTTAAATAAGTTGATAAATCAGACTGTTGTCGCCAACTACTAACTTGTACGGGTAAGTCGCGAATCACTAAACCAGTAGCAAAAATTTGTGCAGATTCTTCGTCTTCAGAATTGGCACCAACATTTCCAATATGAGGGTACGTTAGTGTAATGATTTGTTGTGCGTATGAAGGGTCGGTAAGAATTTCCTGATAACCCGTCATAGAAGTATTGAAAACAACTTCCCCTACCGATAAACCCGATATGCCAATGGAGCTTCCCCAAAAAAGACTGCCGTCTTCCAAGGCAAGCAAGGCGGGCTGATGACTCAAAAAAATACTCTCCTAATTATGATTGATCTAATCAATCCATAAGGCGCAGATGTAAAAACGGGATGACCAGTTGGTCATCCCGTTGATAATTCTATGTGCTCGGTGGACCGGGAGAATTGTACTCAAATCATCCGCTTAGTGAAACCTAGAAATATTAAAATTGAACATGATTCGTTCGATTAAACGAATAAATTTCAAATTAAGTAATGACGGATTTGAATACCATTATCAGTGCCACCAAAGGCAAAGCTAAAGTTGCTACCCAAAGCATAGAAATTCCTTTTTTTGTGGCGTTGGCTGCACCACAATTCTCACAGATTTCATCCGTTGTACTAATGATGTCCTCACACTGCTTACAACTTTTCATTCTCATCTCTCAACTCCTTGTTTAACCTCTTAACGGGCTATGCACATATTAAATTATCGAACAGAGAAGGTGGCAATAGTACAGCGACTTGTAACAATGGTTTGCACATAATCATTATTTACAGAGGGTTATGAAACCTTCTTAAGGCGATTATTACAATACCTTAGTAATTTAATTGTTATTAACTTTGTTTTGACAAGTGCTTGAATGCACATATATGAATGGCAACGGGCGCTGTATTTGGCACAAAATATATTTTGCTCTTATACCCGCTTACCGCTAATAACCAACTTCAAGTTTGGTCCAGCAGCTTACTGATTGCCTCTTCTATATCTTTTTCTGTAAATTGTTTATTTGGGTTATCTCCAGTCAAGCGATACTGCTCATTGCCTTTAAGGTCATATATTAAAACCGCAGGAATACCAATAAGATCCATTTTTTCGAAAGCATATAAAAGATTCTCGTTCATATGATAATGTTCAAAATCAGCGTTCATCTTATGTAGAAATATTTCTGCAAGTGCTAATGACTGCTTATCTTCACGATCATCAAGATTCATGCTCACAAATTTAACATTTTGATCTTTATACTTGTTATGCAGCTTGACCATTTCTGGAAATCGTTCGATACATGAAACACACCACATCGCCCACATATCGACCACCACAATATTTGGCAAATATTGTAATCGCTGACTTTCCCACTCAGCATAATTGATTACTGTCATTAGTTTTTTAGCGGGCACATCATCAGCAAAGACATTGGGCCCTACCAAGCAAGCAATGCCAATGAATAGCATTGCACTAGCATAGGTAATTCTATTGAACATACTTAACCGTACAACCATGGGCACGTGTTTCTTTAATAGCCACTTCTTTGCCATCGAGCAATGCTGTAACAGCATCTTTGACAAAAAACTGACTTGGCTCACCATTGATATGTTTTACCATCCCTTCATCATCCATTTTTGCAGGCGAATCATATAATGCACCGGTATACATTAATTTCCTTTCTTTGTTAAAAACAAAATACTCAGGTGTACGTGTAGCACCAAGCATCCGACCAAGTTCTTGGCTTTCATCAAAAAGATAATCAAAGCGATAGCCATATTTATCCGCATGTATTTTCATTGCAGGAAGTCGATCATCTTCACGATGATTCATACTTAACCCGATTACGCGAACACTTTTACCATCAAATGAATTAGCAAGTTCCACCAAATCTTTATCCATACCTCTTACCCAAGGACAATGATTAGCAAGTGACACAAAAACAAGCACATCTTCATTGAGATCATCAGAAGAAATATTCTTTCCTGAAGTTGAAGGTAGATTATCAAATGCTGGCATAGGATCACCTATACTTATAATAGAATTATATTTTCCGGCAAACACAGCGCCTGACAAACTTAGTGCAAGACCTATCATCAGAATTTTTGCGACCAATTTCATAAGTTTTATCTCCTTAAATAATTTTGACAGTGAGGCCTCTGAATAGTTTTCAAGTAAATTCGCTATATTTAAACAAATCACCTAATAGTGAAACTGAAAATATCATTATGCTCAAACCTATCTTGCAAAGCGATAAGACATACTCTCTTCAAAGACCAGCATTACATCTTGTCCATCACCACCTTCAATCTTACGTGCACCAACAATTGAAATACTGTACTTACATTGGTAGCTTGAGTTACTTTCTTTTGGCGCGGTTTGAATAATTTCTAACTTATCTCGGCCATGATCTTGGCCTGTAAAGCAACGTACCTTCTGAACTCCTGGCGTAGTGGGCGGCATTGCTCGCTCATCTTGGAAACTTATATTACTGACTTCTGCTGTACATAAACGAGCCATTTTTGCTTGTACATATTTTCCATACTCCCAGTCGACTGATTTCCATGCCCGTATATTGTCCTTAGGTATTTTAATATAATTTCTAATACTAATTCGCCCGCGCAGTGGTTGTGAATTTGAGAAAATAATCTCTGAATCTCTATTTTGTGCTCCTGGACCTGGATATTTTTCATAGGTTTTAAAGTCAATTAATCTTTTATTCGGGCCGTGATTCGAATTATCATATTCAAAGCGAGTTGAAAGAAACGAATGAACTTCATCATGTGACTGATTAAAACCAATACCCCCAATACTATGCTCACACAATGGGGTTTTATCTTCGGCATGAGTGCTTGAAAAGCCAAAAACTATGATTGCAGCGATCAATACAAATAGTCTTATCATCTAATGGCCCCACCTCTTGCTTGCGGAATGGATTGTTCTTCAGAATAGTTATAGAGGGAAGCATCAAAACGGTAAACGCAGTTAACAAGGCCACTGGATGACTTTGCTCTATAGTTGATAATTACCTTATATTCTTTCACCGTACATTCAACATCGTTGTTTTTTATAATACCCTCCACCCATATCGCCGCAGAAAGTAGCGACTCTATTTTCCACAACAGGCCAAATATATCGTTTATCCCACTCAAGCTTGCCTCGCTGTAGCTTTCCGGCAGGCTGCCCACCCGATACAGCAACATTTACATTGACTAAGAAAGAGTTTTTAAAAGGAATACTCCTAACCCTGTACGTCCTTGTGTCGCCCTCGTTTTTTACGAGGCCCGTTGAATGATCCAGTTTTGCAGTTTCTGAAGGTTTCTTTACACCATGAAACTGACCTGTGAGTTGATTCCCTTTTAATGTATCCTTAAGCTCAAAACCCTTCGCTTCCAAAATGGTTTTTATGCTTTCCCCACTCATATCGGCTCATACATCAAGAATCGATATCTCTTCACACCTTGGTACAGCGAGCTCTTTAAAGGTCTCTTGGCTATTGGTCACAACTGGACCTGCCAATAACACAACTAAAGGCTAAATCGACACATAAATATTTTTCTATAATTTTCAGCAGTGTTTCTAGAATGACACATAATTTTATACATCATTCCCTGAAAATCTTCACTTTGTATAATCATCCATCAATGCTGATTTATATTTACTAAAATTTGCGCATGAGAGAGTTGTAACATTATATTATCTTGAGCGTACTCATTCGATGGCCATTAATGAGCACTCTAATGTGCGAATAAGAGTTACATTCAGGATGATGCATCAATTTAAATCTTTTTTTGGCTTATATCTGCTTTAGGACTATAGCGGACATTTTGATATTCGATTTCCCAATTTAATTATTTACTGTACTTAATGATTACTCGACTTACTCTTTTCTTTTAAATAGAAAAATACCGACGACAATACTAACTATAATTGCGATAACAGAAGTAGCTACGGTGAGAGCCAACGCAAAATTATCTAACTTTAAGGTTTGTATAACCCCATCCAACCCATCCTCCATAAATCTAGAAATCAAAAATGGAATCAATAATCCAATTATTAATCCCCATAGTAGTGAAAATATTATAGGATTTTCTGGCGTTTTTTTATTAGGCCACCATGGTAAATCAAAGAGTGAAACAATTATCATCATGATTAATATAACCAAGCACAAGAGATACCCAACTAAAGCAGAGATTTGTTGAGTATAAAATGATGCAACTGCAACAATTAATGTAAACGCAATAGATCTGGTTTTGGGTCTTTGTAATTTTTCGTGAGAAAACATTAGCTCTGGATTTAAAATGCCCACCTTGAATCATTAACAGTCATATTAATTCTGTAGTTTTGTAATTCCAACTAAATTCCCCCTCAGCGGTTTAATTTATGTCTGCTTTCGGCCATAAGCGGACATACAAATATTTCCAATTTACTCCTATCCAAAAAATATAAGCCAAATGCAAACACAAAAAAACCCAACATAAACAATCGCACCAAACCAGTAGGTGTCTGGAGAATTTTCTCTAGTCACCCAATCCATGTATGGCAAGCGTTTTTGTTTGAGTGTAAATCTAGCAAATAGAAACAAAATGATAGCCAAAATGAAAAGTGCAATTTTTGCTATCAAAATACCGT
>JBGCDX010000081.1:0-8946 GCA_045105815.1 Gammaproteobacteria bacterium | reverse complement strand
CCGCAAAGCTACCATCTGCCTGTGCCAAACCACTGGCTTCTGAGTTGCCTTCGGTAGGATGTGGCATAGCAAACGCATGCTGACTTAAACCTGCGGGTACGCGATTATCATCACGGCGTATGGCGCCATGTGCAATCACTTCCAGGCCATTGTCTGCTGCAATGGTGTCTATGCTGGTGCCACTCTTAACTTTTAAGAACAATTCTTTGCCTTGCTCGGATGTCGCTTGAGCCGCTTTTTGTACGGTTAAGATACTTTTAATATCTTCTTGCACATCTGCAATAGGTTTTTGTTGTGAAACTTTATGATCTAAGACTCGCATGGCGATAACATGACCATCGGCTACTTCTAATAGGTCACTGTTTAGCTTTTCGATTAATATGTCTTCCGAAAAGGCCAAGTTTTTTACTTTAGGATACGCAAAGATACCTTCATTACTGGCTGCCGTTAAGAAACCTGTTTCTTTAATTTCGATGCCTTCAAAACTTTCGGACACTTCTTGTAAATCATCTGGTTGCTCTACGACTAAATTAGCCATTTCATCGGCCACTTCGATAAAGCGCTCTTGTGCCACTTGGCTTTTACGCTCATTAATAATTTGTTCGCGTACACTTTCAAAAGACTTTTGCTCGGGCGCTTCAATTTCGTCTAGCTGCACAATTTGCACACCTTGGTCGGTACGGATCGCTTGACTATACCCACCAATTTTTAATTTAAATAAGGCGTCTTCAAGTGCTTTGCTGGTGAAGTCTCCGGCGGCTACGAAGCCCATATCTCCACCTTTATTTGCTGAAAGCGTATCTTCTGAATTTTTTTCTGCCAACTCTGCAAAGGCTGCACCGTCATCCAATTGCTTAATGATGGCTTCTGCTTTTTCCATTGCCACGTCCCATTCGATTGCCTCAGCACCTAGTTCAGCAGGCACTTTAAACATGATGTTTCGCGCTTTGCGTAATTCCGCAGATCGATAGCGTTCTAGCTGACCGTCATAAATGGCTTGGGCGTCTTCTGCGCTTACATTAATGCTATCAACCAGGTCTTCTTCTTTAAGCTCTACATAGGCAAGCTTTATTTGCTCAGGCGTTTGATAGAGGGCTTTATTTTCACTGTAGTAATTTTCAATCTCGGCATCGGTTACGGTAACCGCTTCGGGCTTTAAGGTAACAATGGCATATTTAAAATCACGCGTTTGTTCGGCAATTTTTTGAAAACGTTGTAGTTCAGATTTTGGTGTGAACGAAGAGGTTGCAATGGAACCTTCAAATTGACGTAATTTATCTTGTTCTCTTAATTCACTTTCAAATTGCGCTTGGTTATAGCGTTGCGCTTGTAGAATGCGTTTGTATTGAGCTGGATCAAACTTACCGTCTACTTGAAATTGTGGGATCGCTTGAATTCTACTGACTAGATTGGCATCACTTATTTCAAAGCCTGCTTCACCAACTTCTTGACGCAATAATTCGGTACGCACCATGTCGTTTATTACTTGCTTGCGGACGATGCTTTCATCTGGATATTGCGCTTCGTAGTTTGCGCCGAGAATAGATTGCAACGTTTGTTTGCGTTGCTGCACTTGTTGATTAAAGGCTGGCAAACTGATTTCGTTACCGTTTACGGTTGCCACGGGTGCCGCACCACCACCGCCAAAGTATTCTTGTATGCCCCACAAGGCAAAAGATAAAATGAGTAAGCCTATTATGGTGTAAACAATCCATCCGCTGGATCGATCTCTAATATCTTGTAACATGATAAATGTTCTTTTCTTTAGCTTTCTATTTAAATCGTTGAGCTTAGGTATTAATCACTAACTCTTACTCATACTTACTATTACTCGCTTACTATTACTCGTAATTTTGATACTTTTTTACTTTCGTGGATCTTAGCCAGCGCGGGTTAGGCGCTCGCTAATCTCTACTAACTTTCACATAGCCGGGTTTTCTATGTCAGGTCGCTATTTATCTTTTGGGAATAAATGGCGGAGTGGACGGGATTCGAACCCGCGACCCCCGGCGTGACAGGCCGGTATTCTAACCAGCTGAACTACCACTCCGTCATAACTGTGGTGGGTGCTGAGGGATTCGAACCCCCGACATCCGCCTTGTAAGGGCGACGCTCTACCAGCTGAGCTAAGCACCCCAAAAGGCGCGCTAGTTTACGGCATCCTTTAAGCCTTTGCCAGCTTTGAAGCTAGGGACATTTGAGGCTTTGATTTGGATGGTTTCACCAGTGCGTGGATTACGTCCGGCACGAGCCGCGCGGGCTTTTACCTGGAAGGTTCCGAAACCTACTAAAGAAACCGTGTCACCGCTCTTAAGAGCCGATGTAATGGAATCTATTACTGCGTCGAGTGCACGAGCACCATCTGCTTTAGAAAGACTTGCCGCGTCTGCTACGGCTTCTGCTAGTTCTGATTTATTCATTGAGCTAAGCTCCCCTATATAGGTTAATACAACCGGTTTGGGCTGTACGTTGAATTAAGAACAAAAAAACTCGTTCAAAAACCTCTGCATTACCACGCGAGATTAATTTACAAAGACAATGTTGGTCGCTGTGTTTTGATGATCGCGTAGTGTTTAGATCATTGAACGCGAGTGTTATACCAAGGGCTTCCGAAGCAAGTCAACCAAGGAGAGCCCTTTATTTTCAACAAATTTAATTACTAGTGCGCTTGAACAGGCTTATTTTTAGCCGCTCCCTTCTTACCTTTTGCAGGTAAATTATCCACACCATCTGCATCATTAAGTGGCTCTGGCATATTTACGAGCGCTACTTGAAGTACTTCATCAATCCATTGAACTGGAATGATTTCAAGCTTTTGCT
Source organism: Gammaproteobacteria bacterium (assembly GCA_045105815.1). Lineage (GTDB taxonomy): Bacteria > Pseudomonadota > Gammaproteobacteria > UBA4575 > UBA4575 > JABDMD01. The sequence continues at coordinate 6,126 of JBGCDX010000081.1, read as the reverse complement.
TAATGTTGTTAGGAATCTCTGTGAGATCTTTTTCATTTTCCTTTGGAATTAGCACGGTTTTAATATCACCACGATGAGCGGCTAAAAGCTTCTCTTTTAGGCCACCAATTGGCAGTACTTCGCCCCGCAAAGTTATTTCTCCTGTCATCGCTACATCGGCCCGAACAGGGATCTTTGTGAGCGCTGAAACGATCGCGGTGGTCATACCGACACCAGCGCTAGGACCATCTTTCTTCACTGCCCCTTCGGGTACGTGAATATGAATATCCGCTTTTTCACGGAAATCTGGCTTGATGCCCAATACGGATGCTCGACTTCGCACCACGGTATGTGCCACCTGAATAGATTCCTGCATAACGTCTTCTAATTGACCGGTATGGCTGGTCTTACCTTTACCTGGCACCACTACCGCTTCGATGGTTAATAATTCACCACCTACTTCGGTCCATGCTAAGCCCGTTACCTGACCAACTTGATCATTATCTTCGGCCGATCCATAACTGAATCGTTTCACGCCTAAATATTTTTCTAAGCTTTTAGAGGTAATGGACACTTTAGAGATGTCGCTAGCTTTGGCTTTACCCTTACCACTGCTTAGTACAATTGACTTCACTACCTTACGGCAAACCTTTGATATTTCACGCTCTAAGTTACGTACACCCGCTTCACGTGTGTAGTAACGAATGACATCACGCACGGCGGTTTCAGCAAAACTAATTTCGTTTTCTTTAAGACCATTCGCTTTCATCGCTTTCGGTACGAGATATTTAATAGCGATATTTTTCTTCTCGTCTTCGGTATAACCCGGTAGACGTATCACTTCCATACGATCTAACAATGGACCAGGAATACTTAATGTGTTGGCCGTAGCCACAAACATTACATCTGACAAATCGTAATCTACTTCTAGATAGTGATCCGCAAAGGTATGGTTTTGTTCTGGATCTAACACCTCTAACATCGCGGAGGCTGGATCACCACGAAAATCTGCTGCCATCTTGTCGATTTCATCGAGCAAAAATAATGGATTGCGCACTTCTACTTTGGATAGATTTTGAACAATTTTACCTGGCATTGAACCGATATAGGTTCTACGGTGACCGCGAATTTCTGCCTCATCACGCACACCACCTAGGGCCATACGCGAGAACTTTCGATTGGTAGCCCGTGCGATGGATTTGCCAATTGAGGTCTTACCTACACCTGGAGGTCCGACTAAACATAATATTGGGCCTTTAGACTTCTTCACCCGTTGTTGCACCGCTAAATACTCGAGGATGCGTTCTTTAACTTTCTCTAGACCGTAATGGTCTTCTTCTAAAATGGCTTCTGCTGCGGCTAGATCATTGCGCACCTTGGACTTCTTCTTCCATGGCACACCCACCAACCAGTCGATGTAATTTCGAACTACGGTCGCTTCTGCAGACATCGGTGACATCATCTTTAATTTACTTAATTCTGAATCAGCCTTTTCTTTGGCCTCTTTCGACATGCCCGCTTTTTCAATTTTATCTTGTAGCTCATCGACTTCATTAGGGACGTCTTCGATCTCACCTAATTCTTTTTGAATGGCTTTCATTTGCTCATTCAAATAATACTCGCGTTGAGATTTTTCCATTTGTTGCTTAACACGGCCACGAATACGCTTTTCGATCTGCAATACATCTAACTCACCTTCGATTAAGGTGATGAGATGCTCTAAGCGCAGTTGTACGGTTCTAATTTCTAATACATGCTGCTTTTCATCAAGCTTTAATGACATGTGCGCTGCAATGGTATCGGCTAGCCTAGAAGGTTCATCTATACCTGCCAGCGAAGTTAATACTTCTGGCGGCACTTTTTTGTTTAGCTTTACGTATTGCTCAAACATGGTGGTGACTGAGCGCGCTAATACTTCTAATTCTTTTTCATCTTCTACTTCTTCACTTTCTAACACGCCAATTTGCGCACTAAAAAATTCTTCGCCTTCAGAATAATTAATTACTTCTGCACGCTCTACACCTTCGACTAGAACCTTGATGGTTCCATCTGGAAGTTTAAGTAACTGCAGAATAGTTGAAAGCGTTCCGATCTGATGAATTTCATCAATCTGGGGGTCATCAATTTCGGCACTCTTTTGTGCAACTAACAAAATCTGTTTGTTATCAGACATGGCTGCATCCAGTGCTTGGATAGATTTTTCTCGTCCTACAAATAAAGGGATGACCATGTGCGGATACACCACTACATCACGTAGCGGCAGTACCGGTACTGTCTGACTTTCGTCTCCAGTGATCGCGTCGGTTACATCCTTTGAACTTGAATCTTCACTCATATTTTTTATATACCGTTGGTTAAATCTGTTTATTTACGTGAGGCAAATTAATTGATTTTATCAATAAGTTTTTGTAGTTAAGAGAATTGCTTTGTAACCCAAAATATGGGGATATTTTGTAGGGAATTCAAGGCCAGCGTGGCTGACTGTACACATTAATGAGCTAAATAGAGTTATTTTGCCCATTTATTAACCAATTGGCCGCGCGTTAATCGTCAGAGGCAGCCTTTTCATACTCAGCACCTTCATAGATAAGGTAGGGCTTGGAATCACCCGTAATCACACCTTCATCTACGACTACCTTGCTAATGCTGTCTTGTGAAGGCAAATCGTACATCGTGTCTAGCAACACATTCTCTAGAATGGTCCGCAAGCCTCGTGCACCGGTTTTACGGTCCATGGCTTTACGCGCTACGGCATACAATGCATTTTCTCTAAACTCGATATCCACACCTTCCATATCGAATAGGCGTTTATATTGTTTAGTGATTGCATTCTTTGGTTCGGTAAGAATACGCACCAAAGCTTCTTCATTTAATTCTTCTAAAGTAGCTACTACGGGTAGTCGACCAACAAATTCAGGAATTAAGCCATAACGAATCAAATCTTCTGGTTCTACGTTATGCAAAATTTCGCCAATGTTTTCATTCTTTTCTTTACTGCGCAATTCAGCAGAGAACCCGATACCGCCTTTTTCTGTGCGGTCACGAATAACTTTATCTAAGCCGGCAAATGCACCGCCACAGACGAACAAAATATTACTGGTATCCACTTGCAAAAATTCTTGTTGTGGATGCTTTCTTCCACCTTGAGGAGGCACTGATGCAATGGTGCCTTCAATAAGCTTTAACAACGCTTGCTGTACACCTTCACCTGAAACATCTCGAGTGATAGATGGGTTATCTGACTTACGTGAAATTTTGTCAATTTCATCGATATACACGATGCCGGTTTGCGCTTTATCTACATCGTAATCACATTTCTGTAATAACTTTTGAATGATGTTTTCAACATCTTCACCTACATAACCTGCTTCGGTCAGTGTGGTTGCGTCTGCAATGGTGAACGGAACATTTAATAAACGCGCTAAGGTTTCTGCAAGCAATGTTTTACCAGAACCTGTAGGACCAACTAAAAGAATATTACTTTTTGCAAGTTCAACTGCGTTCTTACTTGCGCTCTTTGCATCTAGACGTTTGTAGTGATTATAAACCGCAACCGATAATACTTTCTTGGCGCGATCTTGACCGATGACATATTCATCTAGGATGTCATTGATCTCAATTGGCTTAGGCAATTTAGTTGTGCCGGCAGGTGCCTGATCCTGCATTTCCTCACGGATAATGTCGTTACATAATTCGACACACTCATCGCATATGAAAACTGAAGGGCCCGCAATTAATTTGCGAACTTCATGTTGACTCTTACCACAGAAAGAACAATACAATAGCTTGCCGCTTTCTTGATCCTTGGTTGAATTATCATCACTCATTAAAATTTACCGCACATCTATTTATTAAATAAGACGCTGATATATGAATTAAGTTTTATATGGAATTTGATTATCTCTAAAGATAATACGCTCTAGTTAAGCCAACTATACGCTTATTTATAGAGTTTTATAGTGTGCTGAAACACAACTTGTTGAACAATTTTTAAGCATTATGACAACTCATTGATTCAGAGTTAATTCTTAAATCTTAAGTTCTTGATTTTAGTGCTGGAAAATTGACTCTCGACGTACTAGCTCTCTGGATTCGGTATGCGCTTGTCTAGTACTTCGTCAATTAACCCATATTCTTTTGCGGTTTCACTATCCTTAAAATTATCACGATCCGTATCTTCTGCAATTACCTCTACAGATTGACCCGTATGGAGTGCCAAAATTTTGTTTAGCTCTTCACGGATTTTTAGAATTTCACGTGCATGAATATCAATATCCGTTGCTTGACCTTGGAATCCGCCAAGCGGTTGATGAATCATTACTCGTGAATGCGGAAGCGCATAGCGTTTACCTGCTGCACCACCGGCTAACAACAAAGCACCCATACTTGCAGCCTGCCCAATGCACAAAGTACTAATGTCTGGATTAACAAACTGCATAGTGTCGTAAATAGCCATACCCGCCGTTACTGCACCACCTGGTGAATTAATATAGATAGAAATATCTTTATCTGGGTTTTCTGATTCTAAAAACAATAGCTGTGCAACCACTAGATTAGCCATTTGATCTTCAATGGGCCCAACGATAAAAATTACTCTCTCTTTTAATAAGCGCGAATAAATATCATACGCACGTTCGCCGCGCGCAGACTGTTCCACTACCATTGGCACAAGACCTAAAGATTGTGAGTGTTGCGCACCATTTTGTGAGTCTGAATCTTGTGAATTAAAGCCAGGCATAATTATTTCCTACTATTAATTAATTTTGTTTGTTAACAAATTCATCAAAGCTGATTTTTTTAGACTTCTTCTTAGCTTCGCCAAGCACATAGTCTACCACTTGCTCTTCCATAACCAACATTTCTATATTCGCCATCGCATCGCGGTTGCTGCGGTAATATTGAATAACCTCATCCGGCTTACCATAACCTCCAGCGATCACATTTAGCTGCTGAGTTACTTTATCTTGATCGAGCTTAATTTCTTTTTTCTGAACAATTTCGCTGATAATTAAACCAAGCGATATTCTTTTTTTCGCTTCTTCTTCAAACAAGCGGTCGGGCAGCACGTCATCAGGTAGTCCTGAGTTTTCTGGCATCTGCATGTTAGACATCGCCTGACCACGTAACGCCACAATTTCCTGTGTTACCAATGCATTGGGAATGTCTACTTTGATTTCCTCAAACAATGCTTCCATAACGCTGTTCTTTGCAAATGCTTTCTTACGTTGTTCCATTTCAGCCGTCATATTGTCACTTAGCTGTTTACGAAAAGCTTCTGTCGTGCCTTCCTCTATACCAAACTCTTTAACTATTTCTTCTGTAAGCTCCGGCACTTCACCTTCTTCAACTTTTAACACTTCAATTTCAAAAGTAGCCACTTTCTCTGCAAGATTTTGCTGCATATAATCTTTAGGGAACGTCACATCAAATGATTTTTTATCTCCCTTTGCAACTCCTTCAAGCTGTTTCTCAAAATCAGGCAATAAGTTATTAGAACCAATTACGGTTGGGAAATTATCTTGACTGCCGCCTTCAAACACTTCGCCATCAATTTTGCCAACAAAGTTCATAGTGACTTGATCATCTTGCTTAGCTTTGCGATCAACTTCAGCCCAATTAATTTTCTGCTTAAGAAGCTTTTCTACAATATCATCAATATCCGTTTCTGCTATTTCAACATCAGCCACTTCAATTTCAAGCTTGCTGGCATCTGCTAACTCAATCTCTGGATAAACTTCAAAGGTAGCAACATATTTTAAGTTTTGATTAACCTCTAAACTAACGGGCTCAATATTTGGGCTACCGGCAGGGCGTAACTTTTCTTGTATTACCGCTTTCTGGAAGCTGGTTTGCATAGTTTCTGCAATCACTTCTTGCGTTACTTTTTTGCCATACTGTTGTCGCACTACACGCAACGGTACTTTGCCTGGACGAAAGCCAGACATCTTTACATTCGCACTTAGATTTTTTAACTTTATTTCGATAGCAGAATTTACTTCTTCTGCGGGTACTTCTACCGTCATTTTACGTTCTAAATTTTCTGATGTTTCTAGAGATACTTGCATGGTTTCTATTTAAATTATTTAGTTAGATTTTTTTCTTAATGATTATATAAATATTTGGAAATTTTAGTGACTGTGATTGGAG
>JBGCDX010000080.1:0-53515 GCA_045105815.1 Gammaproteobacteria bacterium | reverse complement strand
TACTTTCTTTAGTGGTGATACATAACATCAGTTTGCCACCAAACGAGTTTGGTGGCCCGTATGTTGAACAGTTGTTTACTAATCAGCTTGATCCTAATGTGCATCCGTATTTTGAAGAGATTAAAGACCATAGAGTTTCTTCGCACATATTGATTTGTCGTGATGGAGAGGTAGTGCAATTTGTGCCTTTTAATAAGCGTGCCTGGCATGCGGGACAATCAAGTTATAAGGATTGTGAAAATTGTAACGACTTTTCGATTGGTATCGAACTAGAAGGTGCGGATGAAACGTCTTACGAAGAAGTGCAGTATTTAGTGTTAGCGACACTGATTGACTCGCTTAGGATGGTGTACCCGACTTTAACCAAAGAAGATATTGTTGGGCATTCTGATATTGCACCAGGGAGAAAGACCGATCCGGGGCTAGCATTTAAGTGGCAGGACTTCCGCGCGCTCTTGGTCTAAGGTAAACAGGATGTATCTAACAGGCACTGATCTCTAAATTATCGGTCTAAGAGGGTGCTAAAAGCATATTTCACTAAAACATTCAGTCAAGTATTTGCCTTGTTTTTCTCTACAACAAGTTTTTGCCAATTTTTACCTACGTAACCTTCAATAGGTCTGAAGTTCACTTTGTAATTCATTTTTTGACTTTCTTTAATCCAGTAACCTAGATATAAATAAGGAAGTTTTAATTGTTCAGTGCGTTGTATTAATTTTAGAACGGCTAAGGTGCCTAGTCCGCGTTTATTATATTCGTCATCGAAAAAGGTATATACCGCAGATAAGCCTTGAGGCAATACGTCGAATACGGCAACCGATATTAATTTCTTATCCAAGCGAAATTCGAGCAAGCTTGTTTCTGACCAGGTGCCGAGAATAAACTCTTCATAATCTTTTCTTGTAGATTGGCTCATGGGGCCGTCGCTATGGCGGCTTTGAAGGTATTTTGTGTATAAATCGAAATGCTCTTGTTTAAAATTATTTTGCACTTCGTTAATTTCTAAATCTTGATTGAATTTAAGTGAACGTTTCTGGGAGCGGTTGGGCTTGAATTCATCTATACATACTCGTGTTGGCACACATGCATTACATTCTGGACATTGCGGACGGTATAGGTGGTTACCGTTTCTACGAAAACCATAGTCAATTAACCAGCTATACGTTTGGGTAGAGATTTCTTCATTCGGATCAGCGAAAATATTGAGACTGTATTGGTTGGGCAAATAACCACAAGGATGAATGGGTGTTTGATAAAAGTCCATGCCGCTATTATTAAGCCGGTATACTTAATTTGCCAATATATTAGTTTGTAAATAAATAAGAAATTTCATAAATGTATAAGCAACTACATAATACGTTATCGGCAATCCGCCAAGATAAACAACTTGGCCTTTTGGCGGGAGGCAGTATTGGTATTGAGAAAGAATGCTTGCGTGTTGACAAAAATGGTAGCTTGTCGCAACAACCGCATCCAGCATCGTTAGGATCTGCCCTCACCAATCCTTATATCACCACAGATTTTTCTGAAGCGTTATTAGAGCTCATTACCCCTCCAGAGCAAGGTGTTTCAGCGGCATTAGAATGTTTGCAAAAAATACATCAATTTGTCTATTCACAACTAGAAGATGAATCGCTTTGGAATGCCAGTATGCCGTGTGTAGTTGCGGGCGAAGATGGAATTCCTATTGCGCAATACGGAATTTCTAATTCTGGCATGATGAAGACGGTGTATCGGCGTGGTTTGGGTCACCGTTATGGAAAAATGATGCAGGCCATAGCAGGGGTGCATTTTAACTATTCAGTGCAGGAAGAATTTTGGCCGTATTACCGTCAGCTACTTAAGCAAGAAGAAGTACCGTTACAAGATTTTGTTTCCGAACAGTATTTTTGTTTAATTCGCAATTTAAAACGCTATGGGTGGTTGGTCTTTTATTTATTTGGTGCTTCACCTGCAATATGCAAATCTTTTTTAAGCGGTCAACCTAATAAACTTGAAAAGTATGACAGTAATACCTATTACTTGCCGTATGCCACGACATTACGCATGGGCGATATTGGCTATACTAATAAAAAAGAAAACGAGACCGGTGTGCAAGCTTGCTACGATAGTTTGCCTTCTTATATTAATTGTTTAACTAAAGCGATAGAAACTCCTTGTCCGGAATACAAAAAAATTGGTGTTAAAGTAGATGGAGAATATCGTCAGTTGAATGCCAATATTCTGCAAATTGAAAACGAGTACTACAGTACGATACGTCCAAAACAACCGCTTGTTAAAAATGAAAAACCAGTGCACGCGCTTGGTAAAAGGGGCGTGCAATATATTGAGCTTAGATCGTTGGACCTTAATTTGTATGAGCCACTTGGTGTGGGAGACACGCAGCTATATTTTCTTGAAGCTTTTATGTTGTTTTGCTTGTTACAAGAAAGCGTTCAAATTAATAAAGCGGAGCGTGAGTCTATTGATAATAATGACAGTAAAGTGGCCCATGAAGGCCGTGATCCTGCACTTACACTTGAGCGTAACGGTGGGCCAGTTTCGTTGCAAAGTTGGGGGGCTGAGCTATTAAACGAGATGCAAGATGTTTGTGCCATTCTTGATCAGCAAAACAATACTAAAAAATATACTGAGGCATTGCAGCAGCAGCTGGCAGCGATAAACGATCCAAGTTTGACACCATCAGCGAGAGTGTTGCAGGACATGCAGGATAATCAGGAATGTTTTTTTGAATTTTCTAACCGAATTTCTAAGCAACATGAAAAACAACTACGTAACAATACGTTAACTGAAAAAGATATGGCTTTTTTCCAAAAACACGTACGACAGTCGGTTGAAAAACAAAGACAAATTGAGGAATCAGACACACAATCATTTGATGTCTTCTTGGAGAATTATTTTTCAGATAATCTGTAGACGATTGGTTGGAGAAGCTAGTGAGTAAACTTATAAAGTTGTTATTTACATGTTTTTTGCTGTTTATTGCATTTTCGATAGGCGCTGAAGTTTATAAGTGGGTAGATGAAAATGGCAAGGTTCATTACAGTGATAAAAAAGTTGGTAAGGTAGTTGAAAAAGTAGAAATAAAAAAAGATTCATCTAGTAATTCTGAAAACAGTGTTATTGCGGAAGAGCGTTTAAATAAACAAAAGAAATATTTGGATTATCGGCAATCAGAACGAGAAGAAAAGAAACATCAAAGAGAAGTAAAAAAGCGAGAAGAAGCAGAGAATAACCGCTACTGTGTTGCTTTGCGAGATGAGCTTAATAGTATGGTGCAAGAATATGCGATCTGGTATGACTTAGATGAGGATACTGGTGAGCGCCACTACTTATCTGATGAAGAATTAGAGCAGCGAATTGAAGAATTTAAAAGCAAAATAAAGAAGAATTGTAGATAAGTTTCAAACCTAAAAATAATCAGTAACTTAACGCAAGCCTATAAAAATTTATGAGAGCTCATTATTGATGAACGGTAGAATTTAAAGAGTAAGATGTGCTTCATGACACAATTTCTTTTGATCAGTTCCTGCACAATTACTTTTCAAACACAGTATCGGAACAGGAAGTGATGGTATGAAGAGAGTTGGAGTTGTTGGAGCAGCGTTATTAGGATGTATTCTTATGAGTGGTGCTGCCCATGCAGAAATATTTAAATGGGTGGATGCTGATGGCAAGGTTCATTTCAGCGATCGCAAGATTAGCTCTCAAGCACAAAAGGTTAATGTGAAAACGGGTGCAAAAACACTTAACAAGAATGATGTAGATAAAAATATCGTTAGTAATGTGAGTCAGGATGACCAAAACGCTGAACAACGTTTGTTGCAACAAAAAAAATATGTAAACTTCCTCACCTCTGAGCGTTTAGAGCGACAAGAAAAGCGCAAAGAAGCTCAACAAGAGAAAGATAAAAAACGAAAGTTATGTGCTGCTATGCAAGATCAGTTAAACGGATATACACAAGGAAATTATCGTTGGTATGAGTTGAATGAGGAGACTGGCGAAAGAGATTTTCTTGCTGATGAAAAGATTGAAGCTAGAAAGCATGAATTACAATCTGATATAAAATCCAACTGCAGTTAATTCTACAGCTGGATTTATAAATACTTCTAAAGTTCTCTTACTACCTGCCACTCTTTAAATTAAATAAGATTTCTTAGCGTGGTGTTGGCGGGTGAGGCGCGTAACCCACTTCGTAATCATCTCGTGGCCAAAAGCGGTTATTTTTATCATGGCGATGATAGCCACAATCAATAATGTTCTTCTGACATAGCGTTTCGCGCCATTCATATTTATAAAAGTTTTTTGATAACGCAGACCGTTTAGCATTAAAGTGCACTTGTCTCACGTGCGATGTTTGGTGTTCGCCAAATCCTGTTCCAGCCTCTTTTTCAGCCTGCTCCGCTAGTACAGAATCATTGGCTGCTCCAGATTGTTGAGTGCGACTGGGTGCTGGCATGCTTGGTTTAGCAGTACTCTTTTTATCGTGTCTGGTGAATAAGGCTTGCTTTTCCTCGTACACAGCCACCGCAATTACACCCATTGCTGTGTCATCTTCAAATGCTTGCGCATAAGAATCTTCAGCTTCTGTGAAGTAAAAACGGTGAATGTCCTTGCTACTGGTTCGCCATCCTGAATAGGCCTGTGTTTCATATGGACCTAGTATGTACATATTCTCATTATGCTTTAGCATGGATTTTTTGCCGGATATGATATTTCGGCCATCTACCGCTATTACCAAACCTAAGCGTTTATTGGAGTGGTTGCGAATATTGAGTGAGTAATTTTCGCCATTCAGCGCCTCTACATAGGCGCGATACTCATTCTTGAGGTGTCGTTGAGTTACTGGATAGATTGAAAAACGACTGCCATTATCAGCAATGATCTCAATTTCTACTGGATGATAGTTATGATTAAATTTATTCGATGCTAGGCAGGGAACTGTTAAACTAAGCGTTAATACAATCAATAATAATCCACATTTTAAATGTCTCCCGTTCAAATTCATAATGCTCATCATGTTGAATTCCTTATAAGTAATGGTTAATAGTGTTTGTTAACGCTATAAACGTAATAAGTATTCATTTGGGTTAAATAGAGAAGGGTTTATTTTGCAATCAAGTAAAAATACACCAGTAATTAAGGATTTAGTGTTGATCGGTGGTGGTCATAGCCATGTAGCAGTGATTAAAAGTTTTGGTATGAACCCTGTGGAGGGTTTGCAAATCACTCTGATTACGCGAGATGTTCATACGCCATACTCAGGGATGTTGCCAGGTTATATTGCCGGCCATTATAGCTATGATGAAAGTCATATAGATCTTCGTCCACTTGCAAGGTTTGCGGGTGCGCGCTTAATACATGCTCCAGCTACTTTTCTAAAACCTGAAGAAAAATTAGTGATTTGTGGTGATCGACCACCAATTAACTATGACGTACTTTCTATAAATACTGGTTCTACACCTTCACACATAGAAGTTCCAGGTTCTAAACAACATGCATTAGCGGTCAAACCTATTAATGAGTTTTTATTGGGTTGGGATGAGTTAATGCGCAATGCTCTTGACAATAAGGGTGAATTTAAAGTGGTAGTGGTGGGTTCTGGTGCGGGAGGGGTAGAAGTAGCACTGGCTACACAATTTCATTTGCAGCAATTATTAAAACAGAATGGTTTACCTGTTGAGTTACTTAAGTTTGAGTTAATTGCCGGCAGTGGTCCAATTTTGGCAACCCATAATGCTTCTATTCAAAAACGATTTAGACGTGTGTTGTCAGAGCGTGGTGTAACAATTCATAAGGGAAATAAAGCTAAGCGAGTTGATGAGAATAAGATTGAACTAGATTCGGGAGAAACGGTTAGTGCTGATGCAATTATTTGGGCAACGCATGCTTCAGCACCAACTTGGTATAAAGAATCTGGGCTTGCGGTGGATGATAAAGGTTTTGTTCTAGTGAATGATTCATTGCAATCAGTATCCCATAAAGACGTATTTGCTGCAGGTGATATAGCGACTGTTACTAATTATCCAAGACCAAAGTCAGGGGTGTTTGCAGTTAGGCAAGGGCCACCTCTATATAAAAATATTAGGCGAGCATTGACTAATAAAATTCTTAAGAAACACATTCCACAAATTAGTTTTTTAAGTTTGATAAGTACAGGTGACAAGTGTGCAATAGGCTCACGTGGGATTTTTACTTTTGAAGGCGCGTGGGTGTGGAAACTGAAGGATTATATTGATCGTGAATTTATGCGTAAATATAATGATTTACCAGAAATGAAAAATACTGATACACCTGTTTATAGTGAGCTAGCCAATCCTGATGAGTTAAAAGATATATCGGCTATTGCGATGCGATGTGGTGGATGTGGTGCAAAAGTTGGAAGTAGTGTGTTGAGTAGAGTGGTAAATCAACTTACTACTATAAAGCGTGATGATGTAATTTTAGGTTTAGATGCACCTGATGACGCGGCAGTGCTTGAAGTTCCACTTGGTAAAGTACAGGTTCAGTCGGTAGATTATTTTCGTTCATTCGTTGACGATCCTTATGTGTTTGGGCAAATCGCTGCAAATCATAGTTTGGGGGATGTATTTGCGATGGGCGCAGAGGCGCAAGCAGCTATGGCAATTGCTACGGTACCTTATGGTAAAGAGCGTGTGGTAGAGCAACAGCTGCATCAAATGATGGAAGGGGCGCTGCAAGTGCTAAATCAACATAATGCTGCACTTATTGGTGGTCACTCAAGTGAGGGGGCTGAATTATCATTTGGTCTTAGCGTTACAGGTTTAATTGAAAAACAAAGGTTATTAGCTAAGGGTGGGATGCAGGTTGGTGATGTAATTATCATTACCAAGCCGGTCGGTACGGGTACATTATTTGCTGCTGACATGCGTGGTAAAGCAAAAGGTCGATGGATCTCGCAAGCAATCGAGTCCATGATATTTTCTAATCATGCAGCTGCCCAATGTTTATATAAGTATGATGTGCACGCATGCACGGATGTCACTGGTTTTGGTGTGTTAGGCCATTTGGTGGAAATGGTGCGTGCCGGACAAGTTGATATTAGTATAGATTTAGACTGTCTACCTATTCTCGAAGGTGCATTAGAAAGTATGCAGCTAGGTATATTCAGCTCTTTGCAACCATCAAATGTTCGTTTGCGTCGGGCAATAAAAAATCAAGATGAAGCGGTAAAGCATGAGCTTTACCCACTTTTATTTGATCCACAGACTGCAGGAGGGTTACTTGCAACGATACCTAGCCGCCATAAAGATGAGTGTATTAGCGAATTGCATAAACTTGGTTATCAAGATACTTGTGTGATTGGTAAAGTTGAGCAATCAAGTGATGAGGTCGAAAGCATAATGATTAACTTTTAAAAAACCATTAGAAATGACAAATAAAATTATTTGGTTGGTAGTGTTTTTTGCGGTATTAGTCTGGTCGGGAATACAGCCTAAGGATCAATTAACATGGTTTTTAGAGGTGTTGCCTGCTGTGATGGGCATTGTGATCCTTGCATTTAGTTACAACCGTTTTCGTTTAACACCCTTGGTATATTTCCTCATACTTGTGCACTCAGTTATTTTAATGGTGGGTGGGCACTATACTTATGCAGAAGTACCATTGTTTGACTATTTTAAAGAGTGGTTTGGTTTTGCGCGAAATAACTATGACAAGGTTGGTCATTTAGCACAGGGATTTGTACCAGCATTGATTGCAAGGGAAATTATTGTCCGTAAAGATATTATTCCAAGTTCTTTTTGGCAATTCTTTTTTATTGTTTGTTTTTGCTTAGCATTTAGTGCTTTTTATGAACTTATAGAATGGTGGGCGGCACTTATAGTTGGTGAAGACGCAGATGCATTTTTGGGAACACAAGGCTATGTGTGGGATACGCAGTCTGATATGGGTTTAGCTTTGTTGGGCGCTATAGTAGCGTTGCTGATGTTAAGCAAGTTGCATGACAAACAATTAGGCCGTCTATAAGTAATAAATCTTCAAACAAAAGAAAGCCCGCTAAGTTAGTGTGAGGCGGGCTTTCATTGCAGGCATTTTTCTAAGAGATGTTACATGTGCCGAGCCTTACGTATTGATGTTAATTTGCCTCGTTGAGTAGGGATCTACTTTTCAAGACATTGATATTAAGTTACGCCAGTCCGATCTACATGGGTTGATTAGCAGCTTGCGATTCTAAACAACACATAAAAACATCTACCGTTACTAAGCTACGCTTTGTGCCTATTTTTTACAATTCAAACTTTATTATATTACGAATTAAAAGTTTTAATGTGTGGTCAAAGGCTATTATTTTGACACTAGTTGGTAGGTAAAAGACAAGTTTTTATTGCAAACGCTAAGTAAATATATTTGATATATTATATTTTTATAAGAAGCTATTAAATATTTTATTTACATTATTTTTTTCATTCTGATATGTGAATAAGTTTGCTTTTGCTTGGCAAGCTTCAGTAAGTTTGGTTAAGTATTTTTTGTTTTTTTCTGTTTTTAAAAGTAACTTGCGCAAAGATTTAGTGTCACCACAGGGATAATAGCCAGGATATTTTTTTCCGAGTAAACCAATAGAACCATCTATTTCAGATGCAACAACAGGTAAGCCTGCAGCGCAACATTCTGAAATAACATTCGCACCACCTTCCATTCGTGAACTAAGTACCATCAGGTCCGCTGTTGCATAACATTGATTAATTTTCCAGTGTGGTACCTCACCGTGCCATATATATCGTTTATTTTTCAGCATTTCTTTTTCAGCACGTGTAGCCCAAATAGGTGTATGTGCTTTGCCATAATGCAGTATTCGAATACGTGAATCATCTGGAAGTTTTCGTGCTGCATATGCTGCGCGTAAAGGGTCTTTTTCTTCACGTAAATGACCGATAATGCAAACATTAAAGAAACGTTTATTGATATTAATTTTTCGTTTAATGAAATCTGCGGATTGATAAATTACATGAACTTTTTTTCGCGCTGATTTTGGCAAAGCTAGATAAGCTAAATCATGGAGTGTAATTAAAGCATCGGCTTGTTCAATCGATCGTAGTGTAGGTATGGGGTGTGTATGGATAAACTTATATAAGTCAGTGCCGGTGAGTGCCACAATTAGCGGCTTTTGCTGAAATTGCTGATTGAAATAATTTATAGAAGCGGCACTTCGCCAGGCATGCAATGCCAGCATAGCGTCACATTTGTTGCTGATGTGGGAGATATCATCATGGCTAGTCTTGACTATTACTTTATGCCCCAACTCTGTCAAAATTGATTTCCACCGTATTGCAGTAACCCGATTTCCACCTCGTGAGCTAGGTAATGCAGGAGTGATAAGTAAGATCTTCATGCGTGTAAATATCATACCGCTATTGTATGGTTAGTGAATATTTTTCATTAATTTATCTACTTATTGTGAATTATCAAGACGCTAGCGTTGATAGTATTTCGAAAGCACTTCTAGATGTAAGAGCTAGAACTCTGGCGTTAGTCGAGGGGCTAAGCGAAAAAGAGTTAATGGGCAAGGTTCTGCCTACAGTGAATCCATTAAAATGGGAGATTGCACATGCTGCATATTTCCATGAGACATGGGTATTGCGTCATTTGGGGGGTCAATCAGCGGTTAATGACAAAGCGGACGAGTTATTTGACTCTATAAATATTTCACATGAGGAACGTTGGGATCTGCCATTACCTAGTCTAGTAAATACATTCGAATACATGGATAACGTTTTGCAGCAGGAGTTAGTGCTACTAAATAATATAGAGCTAAATAACTATGCAAAATATTTTTATTTGCTGGCATTATTTCATGAAGATATGCATAACGAAGCATTTATATGTACTCGTCAAACATTATCTTATCCAAAACCTAATTTTGTAGGCTCCAATCAATCTCCAAGTTCACAAAATAGTAGTAGTGGTCATATTAATGAAGATATTCAGGTGCCTGGAGGTTCATTTTTGTTAGGTGCTGAACGAAAGGATGAGTTCATTTTCGATAATGAAAAGTGGGCGCATAGTGTTAATCTTTCACCTTTTAAGATTGCTAAGTATGCCGTGACAAATGAGCAGTATTTAGAATTTGTAGAGGATTGTGGATATCAAAAAGAGCAGTATTGGTGTGATGAGTCTTGGGCTTGGTGTAAAAAAGAAAGTCTTGAGCATCCGGTATATTGGAAAAAAGATTCAGATGGTGAATGGTATGTAAAAATGTTTGATCAATATTATCCTATCGAATTAAATCATGCGGTCATACATGTGAGCTGGTATGAGGTGAAAGCATTTTGTGAATGGTCTGCACGGCGCTTACCAACAGAATCTGAATGGGAGTTTGCTGCTACCTGTAATCCTAATGTAATACATAATAATCAATATCAAAAAGATGCTTGTGGATCAAATAATGATATGAATAATTTATACGCAAATTTAGATTGCTTAAATTTGGGTACAACAGGTGTGTCCGCCTACCCTAAAGGTGACAGTGTATTTGGTTGTAGGCAAATGTTTGGTAATGTATGGGAGTGGACTGAGTCAACTTTCAAGCCTTACCCAGGATTTTCTCCAGGTTGGTATAGTGAGTATTCACGACCTTTATTCAATAAAGCAAAAGTTTTACGTGGCGGTGCATGGACGACTCGTAGTCGCATGCTGCGTGGTACGTTGCGAAATTATTATGGCCCACATCGAAATGATGTATTTGCTGGATTTCGCACCTGTGCAATAAATTAAAGTAAATCAGATAAATCTATAATAAAAAATTAACTACGACGCAATCTATATATGAAGTGGTGGGGAAAATTACTGGGCGGTGCTTTGGGCTATGCCTTAGGTGACCTAATAGGCGCAATGATAGGTGTGTTTTTAGGGCATCAGCTAGATCGTACTCGTTCTATTAAAGGTGATGGATTAGGTTTTAATCGTGCTTCACAAGGACGGACTCAGGTTGCATTTTTTGCAGCGACGTTTTCAGTAATGGGACACATTTCTAAGGCTGATGGCCGTGTTTCAGCACAAGAGATACAACTGGCTGAGCAAGTTATGAGGCAAATGCGTTTAGAAAAAGAACAACGCATAATGGCGATTGAGCATTTTAATCAAGGTAAACAAGAAGACTTTGAATTAAATGAAGTGCTGCGTGACTTTCTTCATGAATGCAATGGTAAAACTGCACTGATCCAGATGTTCGTTGAGATTCAGCTGCAAGCTGTCTATGCAGATGGAACTAAAAATAGTAGAGAAGATCAAATTCTTCAACATATTTGTGCAGTCTTAGGCTATCCAGAAGTTTTATTAGCTCAATTAGAATCAATGTTGTTTGCGAGTCAGCGCAGTCGTCAGTCGTATAGTTCAAATGGCTCATATGCATCATCTTCGACCGCCCTAGAAGATGCTTATAAGATTATAGGTGTAACAGAATCCGCTACAGATGCAGAAGTGAAGAAAGCTTATCGAAGACTGATGAGTCAAAATCATCCTGATAAATTAATCTCGAAAGGCTTGCCTGAAGAGATGATTGAAATAGCTACGAATAAAACGCAAGAAATTCAAAAAGCATATGACTTAATTTCAGAAAATAGGAAATAATACTTAATGACTCTACTTAAAAGGATATTGAATTTTGGTTGCTTGATTTTGTTTTTCACGGGATTTGCCTATGCCAGTGGTGTGCAAAATATTGATAATAAAGAGCTTAAGCAACTAATGGAGCAAAACGTTACTGTTGTTGATGTACGTACAACAACTGAATGGAAGAAGACCGGAGTGATAGAAGGTAGCCACTTGATTATGTTTTACGATGAAAAAGGAAAATACGATCTAGATGCATGGCTGGGTGAAGTGGCAAGCGTAGCCAAAAAAGATGAACCGCTTGTGCTGATTTGTCATTCGGGGGGCAGGACTAAGCAGTTAGCCAATTACCTCGCTAAGGAGCGCGGTTATGAAAAGGTCTACAATGTGAAAAAGGGTATTGTGCATTGGATAAAAAAAGATAATCCCACTGTGTCAATACAATAGAAAAATATTTGGACTAGTATATTTATATGGGGAATTTAGCTATGAAGATCTCAGAATATTTCCCACGAAGCGCTTTTGAACAGCGTACAGTCTTTGTAACAGGTGGTGGCAGCGGTATTAATTTAGGAATTGCCAAAACCTATGCTGCGGTAGGTGCAAAGGTTGCTATCTGTGGTCGTACGGAAGAAAAATTAGATCATGCGAAAAGTGAGTTAGAGGCACTAGGTGCAAAAACACATGCTGTAGTAGCTGATGTACGTGATTACGATGCGTTACAAGATGCTTGTGATCAAATTCAAGTATCACTCGGGGCCATTACGGATTTAGTTTGTGGTGCAGCAGGTAATTTTTTATGTCCTGCAAATGAAATGAGTGCAAATGCATTTCGTACAGTTGTCGATATTGACTTAATGGGTACTTTTAACGCTACACGTGCCGCATTTGAACAGTTAAAAGAAACAAAAGGTTGTGTGTTAATGGTTTCAGCAGGTCAAGCATATATGCCTTATACCCACCAAGCACATGCTGGAGCTGCAAAAGCTGGGATAGAAAATTTAGCCAAAAACCTTGCTTTAGAATGGGGGCCATTTGGTATTCGTGTGAATACTGTAGTGCCTGGTCCAATCGAAGGTACCGAGGGTGTAAAACGTCTTGCCGATGAAAAACAAAAAAATATGATGTTGCAATCGATTCCACTTAGACGCTTAGGGTTGCCAGAAGAAATAGGTCAAGTTGCAGTGTTTTTATCTTCACCAATGGCAGCTTACATTACGGGCTCACAAATTATTTGTGATGGAGGTATGAACCTTTCTGGTTCAGCATTGTTTAATATGGGTGTGCATCAAGCTCAAGCAGCACGGGACGCTCAAGCTGCCAAATCAGAAAAAGACAAAGCAAGATAGAAAATAATTAAACTATTTAATTGCATCGGGATGATATTCTTTTTCAAACATTACCCAAATAGCTAAGAAGAATGCAGCAATAATGGGACCAATCACAAATCCCGATAAGCCAAATAAACCTAAGCCACCTAAGGTGCTTAGCAGTATTAAATAATCCGGCATTTTGGTATCGCGTCCAATTAATATAGGCCGTAATACGTTATCAATCATGCCGATAATCAGTGCGCCTACACCAAATAATATAAGTGCTTTCCCCCAATGGCCATTAGCAAGAAAAATGAGTGCTGCCGGGGCCCACACAATGGCAGAGCCAACTGCAGGTAGAATTGATAAGCCGATCATTACCACTCCCCAGAACACTGCAGACTCAATGCCCAGTAGCGCAAACATAATACCACCTAGTGTTCCTTGGACGACCCCAACTACTAATGTTCCCTTAATAGTAGCGCGAGAAACTTCTGCAAACTTTGATAGCAGATGTCGTTCTGCATCATCTCCAATAGGTAGAACGCGAATGATGAGCTCAACGATTTTATGTCCATCTCGTAAGAAGAAAAATAGCATATAGAGCATGAGTAGAAACAATACAGTAAACGTTAATGCGTTCTGCCCTATGTTGAGCAAATTAGTAGCAACCCACTGACTAGAATTTAGTGCTGTATCTGAAAGGCCATCTTTGAGTTTCTCAAAATCTATACCTACTTTTCCTAACGAGTCACTGACTATAGGCAAGCTTTTTTGAACCCATGCAATGGGTTTGGAAAAATCATATACGCCGTTGCGTATGTCACTATATAAATCAGTACCCTCGTTGACTACGGCGATAGAAAGTGTGGTCGCAGGTACAACCACTGTGAATAAAATTAAAAGCAAAGTTATGAAGGCACTAAGTGAATGCTTGCCTTTAAATTTTTTTAGAATAAATTTATGTAAGGGGGAAAATAAAACTGCAAAAGTGACAGCCCATAAGATGGGTTCAAAGAAAGGCTTGAGCAAAAAGATAAATGCAAGACTTGCAGAAACTAATAGTGTGAAAAAGAAGATATGCTTAATCAAAACAAAAACTCTTTAGGTTGCAGGTTGAATTTCTTTTCTTGTATGGCCTAATTGTAACAGGCTTGGTAATAAAATAAGAGTAAAGACTGTGCTAACAAACATGCCGCCAACAATTACGCCAGCGAGACCTTTATATAATTCTGTGCCTGCACCAGGGATTAATAATAATGGCAACATTCCAAAAATGCTTGTTAATGTGCTCATGAGTATGGGTCGTAAGCGCACACGAACTGATTCCCGCACAGCATCTTGACGCGATTTTCCTTCACGTTCAGAGATTCGTGCTTGATGTACAAGCAAGATTGCATTGTTAACTACTAGTCCCAATAAGATAATAAAACCCAGCATTGTTAGCAGATCAGCAGGTAACCCAAGAAAACGCAACATCAATACACCGCCTACTGTTGCAAGTGGTAAGGCTAAAATTACTAAAAAGCTATCTACAAAAGAACGAAATAGTGCACTGATTAATAAATACAGAATTACTACCGCTAAAATAAAACTGCTAACAAAACTTGTAATAGCAGTTTTTAGATTGTCTGCGGAACCGCTGAGACGAATTTCGCCATCTTCGGGAAGCTGTTGTTCCATTAGTGGAATAATTTCTTCTTTAATTTTAGTTAATGCTACTTCTAAAGGCATGTCTTGTGGGGGACGTAATTCAAGTGTAACCGTACGGCGCCGATCTAGACGTCGAATGCGATCTGGTCCTGCAGTGCGCACGATATCCACCAACTCATTTACAGGTAATACGTCACTAGCTGGTGTGTGTAAAGGTATTGCTGCGAGCTCTTCGGGGGTTTCCCATGGTTGAACACGTGCAATGATATCTAGCTTTTCTTCACCATTAAAATATTCCCCAACGAATAATCCTTGGCCTAGTAGGCGAGTAACATTAGCCATAGTGGAGCGATCCCATCCAGCTTCTATTATGCGATCCTCTTTAGGTATGAGTTGTAATTCTGGCTCAGCAAGTTGAAGTCCCGGTCGTGGGCGTGCTCTTGTTTGTGGGCCAAAGACTTGCGGTATGGTTATAAATCCAATTTGTGCAGCACGCAGCAAACTGTCTATGTCATTACCTTGAATATTAATATCTACTTCGGTACGACCGCCTACACCGCTAAACAAAGAAGCTTTTTGGACAATCGCAAAAGTATCAGGAAAGCCCGATATAGCATTACGGACTATATTTAAGGTTTGATCGACTTGTTCTTGATTTGGATTTTCAGCACGTGCGCCCATAAAAATTGAGCCTGCACTGGCGACAAAAAAGTAATGTTTAATTTTTGGTTCTTTAGTGCCATCAATATAGGGTTGCATACGTTCCGCGATAACATTACCCATTTCTTTTTCGATGTGGTCGATGTTTACGCCTGGAGGAGGGACAACAATCCCAAATACCAGGTTTCGGTTACCAGTAGGCAGGTAATCCGTTTTAGGAAAAGCAACATAAGTTGTGGCTGCAGCAATACCGATCAAACTTAGAATCCAAATTCCACGAAGTGTAGGGGTTTTCGTTACATTCATAATCAAGGCAGTGGCACGATCCCACCATGAGGTGTGTATATCTTCTAGTTGGATGTCAGCAGTGAATTTAAACATTGCAGTTGGAATTACAATGCAGGCAACCACTAAAGAAGTTGCAATCGAAGCGGATATCGCGACCGCAAGGTCAGAAAATAATTGGCCGCTTTGATCTTTTAAAAAGATAATCGGTAAAAAAATTGCAACGGTAGTCAAAGTGGATGCAAGGAGTGCGGGCCATACTTGTTTTGTACCATCCAGAGCAGCTTGTAGAGCGGACATGCCACGTTCACGCATGCGCACTATATTTTCTAATACAATAATGGCTGCATCCATTACCATGCCGACGGCAAAGGCCATGCCTGCTAGTGAAATTACATTCATTGTACGGCCCGTGGCGCGCATCACCATAAAAGTTACGAATAAACATAGAGGGATAGTGAGTGTGACGATCAAGGTGGCGCGAAGCTTTCTTAAAAACCACCATAGAATAATAACTGCAAGTAATACGCCGATAGCTAAATTATTACGTAATAGTTCTATTGCGCTGTCAATGTAGACAGTTTCGTCATATACCTGCTGAATATTTAAGTTTGCACGCTTAAGGGGTCCATCTTTGATGTCTGCGACAGCGGCTTGTATATCACTCATTGTTTCAAGTACATTTATGCCTGCTTCTCGATAGGCATTCACCGCAATAGATTGCTCACCTTTAGTAATCACAAAATTATTACGATCAACTGTACGTATCTCAATGTCGGCAATATCGCGAAGTGTGATGGCTTTTCCATTACGCCACTCAAGGTTAAGTTCGCCTAGTTGTTCTGGTGTTAGTGCGCCTGTGTAACGTAATGTGTAACGGCGTTTTCCTACATTAGCCGTTCCTCCAGATACATCATCGTTGCCGCCCGCAAGTCTTGCAGCATTTGGCAAATCCACGCCTAATCCGGCTGCTTTATAAGGGTCAATCGTGATGCGAACTTCATATTCATTACCACCACGTACTTCAGATAGCGCTACACCTTCCACGCGTTCAAAACGTGTCTGTACTACTTCTTCTACAAAGTCTCTGTAGGTTTCAATGGAGCGTGTATTGCCTTCATTGGGTTTGATTATGAACCAGGCAATTGGTCTGCCTCGACCACCGGCAGTACTAAGAACTGGTTCGTCAGCATCTTCTGGGTAATTAGGTACACGGTTAAGGCGATTAATAACTTCAATAAGTGCACGATTTAAATCAAAGTCGACTTCAAATGTAATGGTGATTTTGCCGCTGCCATTGCTGGCTTCCGAAAGTAACTCTTTCATGCCAGGCAAACCGCGTAACTGCTTTTCTTGTGGCTCAATTATTTCAGATTCTACTTCTTCCGGTGCAGCAGCTCGCCAATTGGTAGTGACAACAATTTCGGGTTGTTCTACTTCTGGTGTTAGTTGTATAGGAAGCTGACCAAGTGAAAGCACCCCAAAAATACTTACTAGTATGCAGGCAACTAATGTTGCTACGGGGTTATCCAGTGCTGGCCGCAAAAATGTCATAAACTATGGATTATGTAATAAAGGTCATGAGTTAATAGTTAAACGAGCAATTAACTTATGAATCTACTTCTAATGACTTGACTGTTACGGTCATGCCGGGGCGTAGGTTTTCACCACCACGTGTAATGACTTGGTCGTCTACTTGAATGCCACCGACAACCTCTATGCGGTTCAAGTCAGCAATGCCGGTTTCAACTTGGATTCGTTCCGCCATAGAGTTTTCATTAACTCGGAATACATATACACCTTCTCTACGTAACACGAGAGCGTCGCGTGGTACTAGAATAGCTTCTCTCTCATGTTCAGTTGGTATAGCGATGCGTAATAATTTTCCTGCTATGAGAGATTCATCTTCAGCTGAAATTCTCAGCTCATATAGACGCGAGGTATCTCCACCAATAGGCACCAGCGCTCGAACTTTGCCAACACCATTATTGGTGCCATGCAGATAATTAAGTGATGCGCCAATAGTGACAAACCGTAAACTGTCGGCGGGGATATGAGTTTGAATTTCAAGATTACTGACACTAACTAAACGTATAATAGTAGTGCCATTGTTGGCCCATTCTCCAGTTTGCAATAAACGTTCTGATACCACTCCATTGAAAGGTGCGACAATGTTAGTGCGGCGCAAACGTTCATTGGCTTGCGCAAGTCGTGCATTGGCAGAAGCCATATTGCTACGTGCAACGGCTTGATCAGAAATAGCTTGGTCAAGCTGACTGCGTGCTACATTGTTTTGTTCAAGTAATTCAGTAAATCGTTTTACTTCTTTTGAATGTAAATCAAACTTTGCTCTTTCGCTTTGTATGATAGATTTTTCTTCAATGACTTGTTGCTTGATGAAAATATCATCGAGCTTAACTACTGGATCACCTGTTTGAATTCGATCACCTACCTCAGCTACCCAAGTAATGCGACCCGCTAGCTCAGCAGATAAATTAGCATCATCACGACTAATTACTGTAGCGCTATATAAAGCTGTTGGTGCAATGCTTTCCTGAACTGCTTTCTCAACGATTACGATTGCAGGTGGTGGGCCTTTGCGTTGCGGCTCCGTGCCTTGTTGATTTTTGGGTTGATGGCTTGCCTTATTGTCGGCATCTGTTTTTGTTTCTGGTTTTTGCGCAAACGTTGTAGATATGCAGAACGCTGCAAATAAGAAAAATAGTAAACGAGTCATAAACTTAATTGTATACGAAGACATGCTCCGATTTCAGAGTATGTTAGATATAAATAGACGAAAACCTAGTACAAATGTATGGGTTTTAGAGCTGTACAAATGATGTTTTATTAATTCAGGGCGCCACCACAACTACTACCTTGTCCAGCAGTACATCCATAGCAATGGTCCGCAATCATAATTTCATTACCTTCAAGATCTGTACCCATTATTTCAGATAAGTGTGTGCGAATTTGATCATTGTGAGGCAGTGACATGCCCAGCATTTGGTTAAAGTCGCAGTCATATACAAAACCTTGCCAATCCACACTAACCATCGAACGGCACATCACAGATTGTAAATTTTCAGCACTATATGCACTGCGTAATAATTGCATATATTCCTCAAATTTACCTTTGCTCACTAACATGCTGCCAAATCTTTTTATCGGCATGTTGGTAATGGTAAATAAGTGGTCAAAACTGATGTCATATTCTTGCGCGAGTAACTTTGTATAGTCTTTTTTCAGGGATTCTTGTGAGGGCGGTAATTCCGGGCCTTGAGGGTTATATACCAAAGTAAGTTTGTGATTTTTATCGCCTTTGCCATAACCCAGTTTATTGAGTTCTTGAAGGCCGCGAATACTTTTGCCAAAAACACCTTTGCCGCGTTGCTTGTCTACGTTCTCTTCCAGATAGCAAGGTAAAGAAGCCACTATTTCTACATTATGAGCGGCTAAAAATTCAGCCAAGTCTTCCTGATGAGGTTCTTCTAAGATGGTGAGATTGCAACGATCAATTACATGGCGTGATTGACTATGCGCAATTTTTACTAATTCTCTAAATTGTGTATGTAGCTCAGGAGCGCCACCAGTAAGATCTAAAATATTAACATCTTGAACTTGTATGTATTCTGCAACCACTGCAATATTTTCTGGCGTCATCATTTCCTTACGATTCGGGCCTGCATCAACATGACAATGTGTACAGCTTTGATTGCACTCATAGCCTAAATTTACTTGTAAGGTTTCAACCTTGCTGCGATTAATTTTAGGAAAATCAGTCTTTTTGAGTAAATGTATGGTTTCGTGCATGATTTATTTTTAATAGTTAATCTTATTTGCGCGCAAAGGCATGAAATTTTTCTACCCAGCTAAGTAATCGTTCTGGAGTATGAGCACGCTTCCATTCTCCAGCAGCATATTTGTTGGCCTCAGCTAATGTTGGATAAATATGAATAGTACCAAGAATTTTATTTAAGCCTAGCCCATGTTTCATCGCAGAAACATATTCACTGATTAAGTCTCCTGCGTGGTCGCCAACAATTGTCACACCTAAAATTTTATCTTTGCCAGGTTTAGTAAGCACTTTTACTACGCCATGCGCTTCACCATCTGCTATAGCGCGATCTAAATCGCCAATATCAAAACGTGTGACTTCATATTGAATATTTTCATTTTTTGCTTGGATTTCATTTAAACCGACATGAGCCACTTCCGGTTCAGTGAAGGTGCACCAAGGAATGACAGAATAGTCGACGCGGAATTTTTTAAAAGCACCAAATAATGCATTTACACTGGTATACCAAGCTTGATGTGCAGCGGTATGTGTAAGCTGATACGGGCCAGTTACATCGCCACATGCATATATATTTGGATAATTGGTTTGCAAAAATTCATTAGCTTCTAATGTTCCATTTTTGCGTTGCTCAATGTGTAAGTTCTCACTCCAAACATCACTACCTCTGGCTTTACGTCCTACTGCAACCAGCAATGTGTCAAATTCAAGTAATAACTCTTTGTCATCCTTTGTGCATACTAGTATGTTTGCACCATCATTTTTTCTAACTTCACTGGCAGTATGGTTAGATAGCAGATTGATGCCATCTGCAACTAAACTCTTTTCAACCATCTCAGAAATTTCAACGTCTTCCATTAACATTATTCTTGGCGCCATTTCTACTAAAGAAACTTCTGCACCCAGGCGTGCGAAGCATTGTGCTAATTCACAGCCAATTGGCCCACCACCAAGCACTGCCATCTTTTTAGGTAGTTCTTGTAAGTTCCAAATTGTGTCAGAAGTATGATAGTTGACTTTATCTAAGCCAGGAATTGGGGGTATGAATGGCTCAGCACCTGTGGCTAAAATAATACTTTTAGCAGTTAATGTTTTGCCATCAACTTCAACTGTCCATGGATCTAATAGCTTCGCTTCACCCTGCATACACTCCACACCTAAATTGGTATAACGTTCTACCGAATCATGAGGCTCAATATCTTGAATTACATTTTGCACGCGATTCATAATATCTTTGAAATCAAACTCAACCCTTGCTGATTTGAATCCATACTTCTCGGAATTATTAGCTTGCGAGGCAAATTTAGCTGAGCGTATAAGCGCTTTGGACGGCACGCAGCCTGTATTTAAACAATCACCGCCCATTTTATGCCTTTCAATCAGTACCACCTTGGCTTTTACGGCTGCTGCAATATACGAAGATACCAGCCCGGCAGAGCCTGCACCGATAACCGCTAAGTTGTAATCAAAGCTTTTAGGTTTATTAAAGTCTGCATAAATGCGTCTGTGTTTAATAGTATTAATTATAAATTTGGCTATCCATGGGAAAACTGCCAGCAGTATAAAGGCACCCCAGATCTTAGGGGTTAGAATTCCGCCAATGGACTCCAGATTTGCTAGTTGTGTGCCAACATTCACATAAATCACGGTTCCCGCAAGCATGCCGAAGAAACTGGTCACCACATATGTGATTGTCCGAATGGGCGTAAGCCCCATTAATACATTGATAATGAAGAATGGGAAAACAGGCAGTAGTCGTAAGGTGAGCAAATAAAATGCACCGTCTTTTTCTATTCCTGCATTAATTGTTTTTAATTTGTCTGCATAGCGTTCTTGAATGGTATTGCCTAATAGATAACGTGCTAACCAAAACGCGATGGTGGCACCAATGGTAGCCGCAAAGATAACAAGTACGCTGCCTAGCAGTAAACCGAATACTGCGCCTGCAAGTAACGACAGAATACTAGCGCCAGGAATAGAAAAACTAGTGGCTAAAACATATACCACAAAGAAAATTACAATACTTTGCAGCGGGTTAGCTTGATAATAATCCGCAATGGCTTGTTGCTTAGATTTAATATATGCAAAGTCTAAATATTGATGTAAATCAAAAGCAAAAAAACTAACGATCAAGGCAATAATTGTAGAGACGAGTATTATTTTTTTCATTATTAGTTGCCTTGTTTTTTTGTTCTGGCTATAAAATTTGTATATGTATCTTAAATAACTAGATTCATGTGTGTTGTTGTGATTACAATATTTATTGATTCAATGAATTCTTAAAAGTTATTAAAAATGCGCATCGCCACCTGTAAATATAATGATCAAGTGCATCTTGCAGTAGTGCAAGACAATTCTGTGTTATTCCCTGTAAAGAGTGAGGAATGGTCAAGTGATATAAGTAGCATGCTACAGTTGATCGATGCTGGAGCAGAATCCTTACAAGCACTAAAAAATATAGTTGCTAAAGCATCTGCTGATGAGTGGATAGCGTTGAGTGACGTTGAGCTGATATCTCCTATTCCAAGGCCTAGGCAAAATATTATGTGCTTGGGATGGAATTATATCGAGCATGTTGAGGAGACGGCCGGTAAGGCATTAGAGGCACCTAAATTGCCTAAATATCCAATCGTGTTTACCAAATCTGCTTCTAGCATGAATGGCCCTTATGCCAATATTCCAGTTGATCTTGCAGTTTCTGACAAAATGGATTGGGAAGTTGAATTGGCTGTAATCATCGGTAAATCTGGCCAAGGTATTACTAAAGAAAAAGCTATGCAGCACGTATTTGGTTACAGCATTATTAATGATGTTTCGGCGCGTGATATTCAAAAAAGACATAAGCAATTTTTTGTTGGTAAAAGTTTTACCGGCGCATGCCCAATGGGCCCATGGATCGTAACGGCTGATGAAATTACGGATCCACAGAAACTGGACTTAAAAAGCTGGGTAAATAATGAGATTAAGCAAGACTCAAATACTAAATATCAAATTTTTGATGTAGCAAGTGTGATTGAAACATTATCCCAAGGCATGATGCTTGAGGCTGGGGATATTATTGCTACCGGAACACCAAGTGGGGTGGGGTATGTTCGCAATCCACCTGAGTATTTAATGCCTGGTGATGTAGTCGCTTGCGAAATTGAGGGGATTGGCAAAATTTCTAATCCAATTGTAGCTAAGTAGATTTATAATAATTCATTAAATGCTTGTTGTAAGCCTTCAATGTAAAGGTGTTTTGACAATAAAAACCCTCCACCGTGCCCACCGTGTAACTCAATAAACTGCTTAGGTTCGTTAGCAACTGTGAAGTTACGCTGACTATGTTCATGAGGAATGACTTCATCTTTTTTGCTATGCGCAATGACAATGGGGCAATGAATGTCTTTTAATTTTAAGTATGTTTCATACTCGTGTTTTACAATTAAACTTGTTGGCATGAACGGATAATGTTTTGCGGAGACTTCAGTCATTGAGGTAAACGTTGATTCTAGAATTAACATAGCGGGACGTACTTTTTTAGCCAGTTCAGCCGCAACTCCTCCACCTAAAGAGCGTCCTGCAATAATGATTTCTTGTGGCGTTAGTTTTCTTTGCTCAGTCAAGTATTCCCAAGCGGTATCCGCATCGATATAGGTTCCTTGCTCGCTTGGTTTGCCAGTGCTTAATCCAAAGCCTCGGTAGTCAATAATCAAAAAATCTAGACCAAGGTTATTGTAAATTTTAATAGTTTCTAAACGGTGTGAAATATTGCCTGCATTGCCATGAAAGAAAAGAACAGTTTTTTTGGAGTCAGTTTTAGACTTTTTTGCAGGTATGTACCAAGCATTAATTTTTTCATTGTCTATAGTATTTAAAGTTAAATCCTCATATTCAAGACCTAAATCAGCGGGCGTTGCGACAACGTCTCTTGTTGGCATCTGTGGGGCATAGATAAACAGTGCCTGTGCAAAATATATTGCTATCATGGCAGCTATATAGAAGAGTGCGATTGCCAGTAAGAATTTAATAAGCATAAAGATTTATAAAATGTTTTCTCATCGAGTACAGAATGATTTGCATACTATTTTATTGGTAGCTGGTATGGCGATTTTACTTGGGTCAATAGGTTATTTGTTGTTTGGGACGATCGGCTTAGTAATACTGGTTTTAGGCGGTATATTGTTAATTTCGGCAGGACCACGTGTCGCACCAAAATTAGTTTTGCGGATGTATAAAGCTAAACCAGTTGCTGTAGAGCAAGATACACAATTATTTAGTATTGTAGAAGCGTTAAGTAAGCGTGCTGGCTTACAGAATGTTCCACAACTTTATTATATTCCAAGCCAGATGATTAACGCATTTGCTACTGGCACAAGAGATAATGCATTAATTGGTGTTACGGATGGAATTCTACGAGCGTTAAACGGTAACGAAATTACAGCAGTATTGGCGCATGAGATGAGCCATATTAAAAATAACGATATCAGAGTGATGAGCATGGCAGATACTATTATGCGTGTGACCCACATCTTTTCTGGTATAGGGCAGATATTATTGTTGTTAAATTTACCGTTAATATTAATTGGTAAAAGTAGTTTTTCTTGGCTGGCTATAGCGTTACTAATTTTTGCGCCTAATATAACAGCACTTATGCAGCTTGGTTTGTCACGTGCTAGAGAATACGATGCTGATGTCGGAGCGGTTGATTTGACGAAAGATCCACATTCATTGTCTACGGCGTTACAGAAAATAGAAAAGTTACATGCAGGTTTATTGCAAAAGGTTATGCTGCCTGGACGTAAGCTTCCTGAGCCTTCATTATTGCGAACTCATCCACATACTCATGAGCGTATCGAAAGGCTTGATAAAATGGCAGATGAATTACAACAAGAACCACACATGAGCGCTAACGACTCCTGGCAAGCTGGTTTTCTGTCAAGTAGTGAAAGCAAGCAGCCTCGGTGGCATGTTAATGGGCTATGGTTCTAATGATTATTATTTAGTATATAAAAAATTATGGATATTAAAAATCGCGTTACAGAAATATTTTCACAAGAAGCTAAAGCTATTTCATCTATTCCTGTTAATGATGAATTTGAGCGCGCAGTGAACTTATTGCAGGCATGCAAGGGAAAAGTACTCACCACAGGTATGGGAAAAGCAGGTCATATTGCACATAAGTTTTCAGCTACGCTGTGTTCGACAGGCACTCCTGCTTCATTTGTTCACCCTGGGGAAGCTGCGCATGGAGATTTGGGTATCATTGAAGAGAATGATGCCATCGTGGCATTTTCTACCAGTGGTAAAACTAAAGAAGTATTAGACGTATTAGCAGGTGGGCGTGAGCTGGGGTTGCATACGGTTATTGGAATTACTTCACATCCAGATTCAGAGTTGCGTGAATTAAGTGATGTGGTGTTGGATATGGGATCAATAAAGGAAGCATGTCGTTTTGAGTTAACACCCACTTCAAGTATGGCGGTAATGCTTGCTATTAGTGATGCGTTGGCATTGTTACTTATGGAGCTAAAAGGCTTTACTCCTGAGGACTTTGGTAAGCGTCATCATGGAGGATATTTAGGTAAAAAAGCACGTAACTCTGTATAGCTGTTGGTAATCGTTTTTCAATCTATATTCTGTCTAATAGTATGAATATTTCATGCTACGATAATCTTATCTAATGCAAAATAGGTAGGTGTGTCATGTTTAATAAATCAATCTTTTTGCTTGTAGTGTTCTTTTTTTTCATAGAGTCCATTGCTCTAGCTGATAATTCTGGAAAAGTG
The DNA here is from genome assembly GCA_045105815.1 of Gammaproteobacteria bacterium. Lineage (GTDB taxonomy): Bacteria > Pseudomonadota > Gammaproteobacteria > UBA4575 > UBA4575 > JABDMD01. The sequence continues at coordinate 28,469 of JBGCDX010000080.1, read as the reverse complement.
GTTATTGCAGAAACTGCAACTTGTGCTGAGCAAACCTTACAGTTGAATGGATATGGTGATCGAAAAAAATTCTTTATTAAACTTTATGTAGCATCACTTTATACACAAGAAAAAATTGACGATGAGAGTCAACTTCTTAGTATGCAGCAAGCTTTGTGCATGCGATTAAATGTCACTTCATCTAAAATTACTTCTGAAAAAATGATAAAAGCAACACGTGATGGCTTTGAAAAATCTACTAAAGGTAATATTGCACCGATTGAAACGGAGGTAGAAATGTTTCTTTCATGGCTTGAGCAACCGATTAAAATAGGTGACGTTTTTGAGTTTGCATTTACTCCACATAATAAAACCCAAGTCTCTAAAAATGGAAATGTGTTGGGTAATATAGAAAATAAAAAATTCTCCACAGCATTATATGGAATTTGGTTAGGCGAAGCGCCAGCCCAACAAGATTTGAAAACTAAGTTATTAGGAAAATAAGCAAATCTTTGTAAGTGTTTTTAAATTATGCCTAATACGATTGCGCATTTTGCGATAAATGGTTTATTTACTAGAGCAATAATAACCCATTCTGATTTTAAGTGGATTTACTTAGCTTGTGTTATTCCAGATCTTCCTTGGATATTGCAACGTATTATAAAAACACTACCGCTTATGATAGATCTTTATGATCTACGTGCCTACTGCATAGCTCAATCTTCGTTATTGTTGTGTGTTTTTTTATGTGCGGCACTAGCCATGTTAGCTAAACAACGTAGTAAAGTATTTATTATTCTTGTAATTGGCTGTTTACTGCATTTATTGTTAGATGCGGTACAAACTAAATGGGCAAATGGCGTGTTGCTATTTGCCCCATTCGATTGGAATCTTCTAAGATTTGATTTCTTTTGGCCAGAGAGTCTGGGTACATATTTAATCACCGCTGCTGGCTTACTGTATTTTATTTTTAATATACGCAAAACCATTCAACTGAATTGTCAGGAATTTAAACTGACCCTGATGACACTAAGTATTAGTGTTGTATTTCTACTCATCTGGCTTACCTCGCCATTAGCTTATATGCAATCAGTATTCTCTGCTGATAACCATTACATATCGACCTTGAAGGATTTTAATAATAGAACAGGTAAGGAAATTGAAATTGATAGAAATATAATTATTCATGAAGATGGAGAAATTAAGCTTAAGACATCTTATGGAGAGTTGATCACATTGGAAAATATTGAAACTAGAAATGGTGCGCGAATTTCACTGCAGGGTAAGTTTCTTGACAAGAACAAAATTTATGTTAATAGTTTTCGTACCCATTCTAATTTCAGAAATTATGCATCAATGGTGGGGCTGGCCTGTGTGTTATTAGTTTGGTTAATATTTATATCCCGTTGCTGCTTAATTAGGCGTAGAGAAAAAAATTGAGGACGCATATCTAATGGCCTATTTTTTAACTCTTGTACGTCATGCTAAATCAAATTGGAATAATGATGATTTGCAAGATTTTGATCGCCCGTTGAATGATAGAGGTTTAAGAGTGGCGCCAGAAATGGGCCAACGTCTCGCGCGTAAAAGCTATAATGTCGAAGCTATAATTTCGAGTCCTGCGTTAAGGGCAATGACTACAGCTCAAATTATCGCGGAAGAAATTGGGTTTAAGGTTGATCAAATATCACTAAATGAAGATATTTATGAAGCAAATCTTGATGTGTTAGTGAATATTGTAAATCAGTTTAGTGAGTCATTTAATAGTGTTATGTTGGTCGGCCATAATCCTGGTTTTACAATGTTAACTAACTATCTAAGTAATGCCAAAATAGATAATATGCCCACCTGTTCCATTGCCCAAATTAAATTTACATCAAATGCCTGGAGTACTATTTCAGAGCGTTCAGGTGAGCTGGTAGGTTTTGACTATCCTAAAAAATACTAGTAGTAATTACGTAAAAAGAAAAACAATAAAAAATATGTTCCTAGATAATGCCGCCAGCCATCAAGCCAAAATTTACTGAATTCAATCTTCCGTCTGGACGTGTCATTGCTAAGAAGTATGAAATTATTTCTAAGCTTGGTGGTGGATTTGAGGGTGAGGTATATAAAATTCGTGAAATTAGCACCGGAATTGAACGTGCTGCGAAATTGTTTTACCCAAACCGTAATGAAAAGGATCGTGCGGTTAAATTTAATGCTCAAAAGTTACATAAGCTTAGGCAATGTCAAATACTCATTCAGTATCACACTAAAGAAAGTTTCGTATTCAAAAGAATTCCGGTAACGGTACTGATATCAGAATATGTTGAAGGGCAATTGCTTTCAGAGTTTATCAAGTCATTTCCAGGTAAGCGCTTAACGCCATTCCAAGCCTTGCATCTCCTATATGCGTTAACTAAAGGAATAGAATGTATTCATGGCTTGAATGAATATCACGGTGACCTGCATTCCGATAACATAATTGTTAATAAGTTTGGTCTAGAATTTGATCTTAAGTTGGTAGATTTATTCTCAGCAAAGGCGTCGAAACGGGAAAGTCGTAGATTTGATATTTTAACCTTGATCCAGGTGTTTCATGAGTCACTTGGAGGCGCAAAACATTACGCGAAACATCCAGGTCCGATTAAATATATATGTTGTGGGTTGAAATCAAATTTAATATTGAAAAAATTTAAAACCGTCGGCCAACTTCGCAGGCATTTAGAAAGTATGGATTGGTGATGATTGTAACGGTTGCACGCACGAATTAAGACTTATATGAAGTTAGAGTAATGCTCTTTACTAGCAAAATTTTTTATTTATTCATTAAAAACAGATAGTTATGTATTTATTGCATATGCTAAATCTTCAGTATTTTGTTTTTTTATAGATAGGTTGTTGATTTAAACAATTACTGCTATGATCGCAGTACATAATCAACCTAATGAATTGATTAATAGACGTATTTTTATATTAACGGACTTAGAATTTTAAATGGAGTTACGAAAAATGAAGGCAAAATTTACCCTTATACTATTGGTACTTTGTATTAGCAGCAGCGCTTATGCTATTCCAGTTACCTGGACATTTTCTGGCGGCGTTACAACCGGTGGTTTTGATTATAATGCTGATACTAATGTAGCATCCAACGTGTTGTTCTCTTCATTTGGAAATACATATAACAGTTTAAACCCTCTGCTTACTGGCCCTCTTGGAAATGATCTTTTTGGTTCCAGTACTGGTAGTGGTTTTTTTGGTACTACCATTAGTCTCATCGGATTGATCCCAGGTTTGAGCAATTCTGGTGGAGTGGTTAATTATTTTGCATCTTTTACAAATGTTTTTGGTATCAATGTTGATACTGGCAATCTTACTGGTGTATCAACTTCAACTGTATCTGTTCCAGAACCCGCTACTATGACGCTTTTAGGTCTTGGTCTATTAGGCTTAGGTTGGACACGACGTAAAGTTAGTTAGTAACTCGTTTTCATACTATTATGGAAAAGCCTCACCTCTGCGTGGGGCTTTTTTATGTCTGGTTGGTGCACGATAGCAGACATTAAGTAATTTCTAGTAAGGCACTCAATTGTCCTTTTTTATTCTTAATTAAATCCTCGATCGTATAATCTTCTAATGTTTGAAGAAAGCTCTTAGAAGCTTCTGATAGCGCTTGCTTTAAAACACACAATGGTTCAATCGGACAGCTGTTTCCGTCCGGATTAAAACATTCAACGAGATAAAAATCGTTTTCGGTATTTTCGACTACTTCTTTTATAGATAACTCTGCAGGTTTTAGTGCTAATTCCATGCCGCCGCCTTTCCCTTGTATGGATTTTATATAACCTAACTTTCCTAGATGGTGTACAACAGAACGGATGTGATGTCTTGAAACCTCATAGGCATTAGTGAGTTGGTCGATGGTGACGCGTTCTTTTGGGTGTAGGGCAAGGTAAATTAATACACGTAAAGAATAATCAGTGAACTGTGTAAGACGCATGGTAAGCCGACCTTTAAATTTAGCTTTTAAAGTAATTGACAGAAGATTTGGGTTGGCGCTAGTATAACATCTAAATAATATAGATGTTATAGGTAAATCAATAATGTTAAGCGAAAATACTAAAGAGATTATTAAGGCTACTGCCCCTGCATTACAAGAATATGGTGTAGAAATTACAACTCGAATGTATGAGCGTATGGCGGAAGAGCAGCCAGATCTTAAAGCACTATTTGCTAATACAAGAAGTGGTCAGGCTGAACGGCTTGCGGGTGCTGTATTGGCTTATGCGCAGAATATTGATGAAATAGAACGATTAGCATCATCGATTGCGGCTATATCTAAAAAGCATGTATCTGCAAAAGTTTTGCCTGAGCATTATCCAATTGTAGGACAGTTGCTATTGGCGGCGATGCACGATGTATTAGGAGAAGCGTTAGATAAGAAAATCTCAGATGCATGGGCAGAAGCGTATACATTTTTAGCCGATGTATTCATCGATAAAGAAAAGCAGCTATATAATCAATAGGATAAAAAACCTAATAAGAAGCAAAAATTTTGTATGCGTTAGTTAACTAAGTGATACTTGTTATTGATGAATTTACATCAATAGTTTATGTGTAACTATGTTGATTAATCATAGTAACGAATAGCAGTAGTTATGGTTAAAAATAAAGCTTTAGCATTTCTTGGTATAACTACTCAGAAAATCGATCTAAAAGAAGGCTTCATTTCAGGGCTTGGCGGATTTTGTGGAATCGCTGGTGTTTATGTAGTGAGCAGGCTATTTATCCTTGATGATATGACGACTTTATTTGTCGTAGCTTCCATGGGTTCATCTGCCGTTTTACTTTTTGCTGCACCGCATAGTCCATTAACACAACCTTGGAATGTGTTGGCAGGACACCTATTATCTGCCTTTATTGGGGTGAGTTGCGCCAAGTATTTTGGGGTTGAATTAATTGCCGCTGCTGCCAGTGTGGGTATTTCTATAATGGTAATGTATTTTGCTCGTTGTCTACATCCACCTGCTGGTGCTACTACATTGTTTGCAGTAATAGGTGGGCCATCGGTACATGTGCTTGGTTATAGCTATGTGTTCGCACCAATTCTAATAGATACTTTAGTTATTCTTGGTGTCGCGATGCTATTTAATCTGTTGTTCAGTTGGAGGCGTTATCCAAGGTATTTGGCAAAGGACTAGGGATTTATTTTACCAGTACGATTCAGTCGTTATCTGTCCTGGGCTGCGACGTAAATTTTTCTTAAGACCTTTCTCTTTAAGTGCATTACGAGTATCTATTAGCATGTCCGGGTTACCACACATCATTACTTGAGAGTGTTTTGGAGAAAATTGCATATTTGCTTTATCTTCAAGTTGTCCATCTGCAATGGCGGTAGGTATTCGGCCGGATAATGCAAAATCTGTTTCTTCACGACTTACGAAAGGAATCATTTGAAAGCGATCTTTAAATGTATCTTTTAAATTAGCAGCAGTATCTTGATAGGTTAGTTCATTTTCAAATCTTACCGCGTGTACTAGTACAACATTTTCGAAACGCTTCCATACTTCCTGAGAGTTTAAAATAGATAAGAATGGGCCTAGTGCAGTTCCCGTTGCTAGCATCCACATATCACGGCCTGTTGGAACTTCGTTTAGAGTAAAAAAACCATTCACGCGTTTATCAATATAAAGAGAGTCACCAATATTTAAGTCGGCCAATTTTGGAGAAAGTGGACCTTCAGATACCTTGATGGAATAAAATTCGAGTAAAGGCTCATCGGGCGCGTTAACAAACGAGTATGGGCGGCCAACAATCTGATCATCAATTTGGAGGCCTAGGCGGCCATACTGTCCAGCAATAAACGGGTCTATATCTGCTTCAACGCGCAGTGAATAAAGCAAATCTGTCCAATGCTTATTCTCAACTACTTTTCCTTCAATCCAATTGCTCATCTGTTTAAATGTACTTTGATAACTAATAAATTTTGTGTGTTTGCAACATAGAGGGGCGATAGATAAAAAGCAACTATCTATGTCTGACTATTACCGGTTATGTATAGGTGTAATGAAATTTTAAATCAGCTATTAGAGATAATCTTGGCGTTATTCAAACGCCAAGATTAGTTAAGATTAAGTAAGAGAGTCCTATTTGCTTGCAGGTAAATTTGTTTTTGGTGGATCCTCTGAATTTTTACCAAATAAATTGATAAAGAATTGCAGTATCTTTTTGATCCCGCGCCAGAGCTTTGGTAATAACCAAATCATTACAATAATAAATGCTATAAGCAATCCAATGAATACATAAGGGTGGGCGATTGCAGCCCACAAGCCGGTGAATACAGCAACGTCTTCAGTAATTGAGGCAGCCCAGTTAGATACAGGTTCGGGTGATGTATTAATCATCACGCGACTACCGGCTTTAGTAAAATGTGTGCCAGCGGCAAGACTGCCGCCAACCATAGCCGCTGCCATTTCTGCAGCTGGAGTCACATCACCAATAGCACCGGCTGCAAGTAACGCGCCTGCAGGTATACGTACAAAAGTGTGTAAGGTATCCCATCCAGTATCCACTCCAGGAATTTTGTCTGCAAAAAACTCTACGCCGTACATTAACGCAGCCGCTGCAATCACTAGTGGATCGCCAATAACTTGTAAATCAACAGGTAAATCTACATAACCCGTGTTCGACATGATGCCTAATGCGAGCAAGGTGCCATATAAGTTTATACCGCTCGCCCAGGCAACTCCCATCGTCAGGGCGATGGTTTGTATCAGTGTTGAATATTCTTCCATGTTTAACCTTTACTCATTCAAGGTATATATAAGACTGCATAAAATCAGTTTAGTGCCTTAAAAAACAGCAGCTTAACGTAAAATGATGTGGCTAATAAGGGTAAAATATACAAGGTTAATCTTGCATTGGATAATCATTGCCCCAATATAGTATTTTAATAAATAATTTATTTAATGGGTTTGCTCTACTAGGTAGATATTGTTTGACGTCCAGCAGTACTAGAATTTTTTTGGCGTTATATAGGTTGGAGAGAAATTTCGATTCGATCATTTTGAATGCGCACGGTATAGCATTGTAACGCTTCGGTTGCAGGCTCTTCCATTGGTTCGCCAGTACGAACATTGAAGCGACTGCCATGTAGTGTGCAATAAACGAGTTCGCCTTTTAGGCAGCCCAAAGATAAAGAGGAATCTTCATGTGTGCACATATCGTCAACGGCATATATTTTGCCATCTACGTTGGCCAGTAAGATGTCTCCGTTATCAGTTGCAAACCGCTTGGTTTTCCCTGTGGGCAAATCATTTATGGATGCGACATCAATGAAAGTGGTTTCTTTGTTCATGTTCTTATTTTAATTAGACAATTTATAGTAGATAGTTAAATCATGCCGTACTTTATATATAAAATCACTTCAGGTTCCACAGGTGCTGTTAAAGATCTGGAATGTCTAGATAAATATGATGAGTTCAAGCAGGCAAAGAAACATATTCGAGAGAAACGATTAGATTTTGATAAAGATAACCGCATAGCTTTGAAAATGATTTTTGCTGAAGATGAATTTGAAGCAGAACAGCGTCTAAGCGCGACGCGCGATGCTCCTATTATGCGTGAGTGGGAAAAGTAATATTTTGTACGTAATTCTGTGCTTGGTTAGGGATTAAGTCGTGATGATAGTGGCTTACTATGGATGAGAAACACTATAAAGAAACGTATTCAAATATAAACCCTAATCGCTGTGTGTTTGAAAAAGCCATCAACTCTCGCATATGCAATTGTAATAAATCACAACGTTTTAACTTGGCTGATCGTGAAGGTGTGGCCTGCACTTCAAAATCAAGCCTTTATCGTTGTGGTCAAATAATCACTCATCTGCATGATAATGCACGTTTTGCACTTCAGCGGATAGATGTAAATGTGTTGGGTCATGCGCAAGAAATAAAAATACAAAATGGTGGGCTTCTAGGTTTACAGAAGCAACTAAATGATGAAGAAGTAGAGAAAGTAGAAGATATTGATGCGGTAATAACCGCAGCCCAAAAAAGATTTATTAAGATTGAAGACTTTCCCTATTCAAAGATAGTTCAAGTGATCAGCGCATATCATATTCGCCCCAAACGAATTCGATTGAAAAAAAAATAGCAAAGGTAATTCACTATGGCAGTATCAGTGACCAAGCTGGATAAGCTATTGGCTGAGGTGAGGGCTTGTCGCGTATGTGAGGCTGAATTGCCATTAGGACCTAATCCTATTTTACGTGCGAAACGTAGTGCAAAAATTCTAATTATTGGTCAAGCACCTGGAACCAAAGTCCATGCGAGTGGCATTCCTTGGGATGATCCCAGTGGTAAGCGACTGCGTGAATGGATGAATGTTGATGACGAAGTATTTTATAATCCAGTTAAGATTGCGATTATGCCGATGGGTTTTTGTTATCCAGGTAAAGGAAATTCAGGTGATTTGCCACCAAGAGTGGAATGTGCTGAGTTATGGCATAAAAAATTATTAGCGTATTTACCAAATGTTAGGCTTACACTGCTGATTGGCCAGTATGCACAAAAATATTATTTGAGTGATTTAGAATATTGTAGCGGCAGAACTGTTACTGAGACCGTTACTAATTGGAAAAAATTTGCACCTAAATATTTTCCCTTGCCGCATCCATCGCCAAGAAATACATTATGGTTGAGGAATAATAGTTGGTTTGAAAGTAAGGCTATTCCACAGTTGCGTAAGCGGATACGCAATGCGTTAAGTGATTAATTTCGAGAGAGGTGTTAGATATGTCAGAGAATGAAACGCAGGTTGAGCATTCGCAAATACTAAGTACAGGCATTGAAAATTATGAAAATTTAAAAGACATCACTACTTTAGTTTATTTGTTACAAGCTATCGCGTTTGTTGGCTTTACTCCGATTATTGGAGTAATTATAAATTACTTTAAAAAAAGCGATGTAAAAGGTTCCATTTTAGAGAGCCATTTTAGTTGGCAGATTAAAACGTTTTGGTGGGGATTATTCTGGTCAACGTTAGCAGGAATTCTAATTTTTACAATCATTGGCATGCCCATTGGATACCCTATGTTAGGCATCACTGTTGTCTGGTGGGTCTATCGCATTGTGAGAGGATGGTTGAGATTGAGTAAATCTCTGCCAATGTACACGTCTTAAGCAATAAACCGTTCATCATTATTTATGTAAATATTTCCATAAAAAACAATAAGATACGATATTATTAAGAATCTATCTATATTTGAATATTATAAAACTCTAATATATTAGTATGATTATCCTTATTAAAGATTTAAACCATTTTATAGAGGATAAAGTTATGGAAAACTTTTTTAGCAAAGTTGACAAAACAAGCACTAACACTACTTATCACAGTCCATATAAGTTTCTTACTTCAAAAACTAGTATGGGCAAAAAATCAGCTAGGAAAGGTGATTTTGAAACTACATTATGGATGGAAACTGCCGGTCTTACCGCTTTTATGTCACTAGTGGTTTTAGCACCTACTTTTCTTAAAGAATTACTAGTAATTATGTAACTCTAAGTTAAGAGCATGATTTAAGGACGAAACTACTAACACGGAAAGTTTCTAAAGCCGGCCTTGATGGCAACATCAGGTCGGCTTTTTTATGCCTGTAGAATAATCATATTTTTGTTTTATTTTGAACTAGCTAGAGTTGTATCGCTCAAAGCTATCAAACCAAGAATAATTATTAATTTGTCATAGCGTATGAAGCAACGACTAACAATTTTATATCTAAGTATTTGCTTAACAATACTGGCAGTACCTTCTGTAGGTTATGCTGATACCATTTTATTGTTGCATGGCTATTTGGGTTCAAGTCAAGAATGGCAACGTTCAGGAGTGACTAATCAATTGGCTGAAGTTGGTTGGAGTAATGCTGGAGTGCTCACTATTCAGGGCGATAGAGTTCAAGCTAGCAAGGAGCCGACTACGAATGTGCGACGTATGTATAGTGTGGAGTTGCCTAGTGAGCAGTTAATAGATAAACAAGTAAGATGGCTAGATCGCTACGTAAAATTTGTTCAACACAAGTATAAAGATGAACAAATTATTCTTGTAGGTCATTCGGCAGGTGGAATCGTTGCGCGTTTGTATATGGTGCAAAATCCTCTGCAAAATATTAATGCACTGATTACTATTGCTAGTCCGCATTTAGGGGCTAAGAATGCAGCCTTCGCGCAAACTGTTTCTGAGAATGTATTGGTTTGGGTGGAAGGTATTCCAGGAATTGAAAAAATTTATCGCTCACAGGGTTTGTTTTTTGATTTGAGTCCAAATCGGTCGGATAATTTAATTGGATGGCTCAATTATCAAGAGCATCCTCAAGCACGTTATTATTCTATCGTGCGTGAAGAATCCGAAGATTATCTTCAAGACTATGTTGTACCAAGTAGTAGCCAAGATATGAATGAAGTGTTTGCTTTGCGAGGTAGAAGTGAAACGTACAAAATAAAAAGTCTGCATAATTTAAGCGCTAAAGATGCAGAAGCACTAAAAACTATTTTAATCGATTTATATACAATCTAATGTTGAGGCTCTTTTTGTTTGTATCAATATTGCTGGCATCAGTGATTAGTTGTGCGTCATCTACATCATCAGTGGCAGAGAAAAATATAAAAACACCTCCAACTTCTAATTTTCATGTTCAGTTCTTAAAGCAAGTAAATATTGCTCGATCTAAAGGTAGGAGATGCGGTAAGACGTTTTTCCCTGCAGCGTCGCCATTAATTTTAAATGGCAAGCTAAATTTAGCCGCACATAAGCATTCTCAAGATATGTTTGAGCATCAATTTTTAGAACATGTTAGCTCAAATGGCGATACTCTTTTAGAGCGTATACAGAAAGTGAAATATGGGTGGCGTGCTGTAGCTGAAAATATTGCGCATAATCAAAAAAGTATAGGGCAGGTTATCGATGATTGGTTGAGTAGTCCGGGCCACTGTAGCAATATGATGTCTGCAGCATATACACAGACTGGTATCGCAAATGTAAACAGATATTGGACTCAGGTTTACGCTACTCCTAATTAAACAAAAACAATTGGATAGGTGTTGGAATGGAAGGGCCACTAAAATTTAAAATTATTTCTTTTGATAATTCTGATGACCATGAAATCCACGTTGATTTTAAACAAGAGTTCCAAGATTTAGAGATACAAGAGCAGGCAAGTGTATTTCTAAATCATATTAGTACGCTGCATTCGCAAGTCGCTGCTCTTAAAGAAGAAGATGCAGAGGAGCGACATGGTATGTTGATTGTGCTGCGGTTTTTAGAAGAGCTATGGCCACATATACAAGCGGGTGAGGTTTCACTTCATGAAACTATCGTGGGTAAATTAGAGGCCCCAACACCGCTTGATCAATTAATTTCAGGATTGAAATTAAACTAGAAGTATTATGTTTGCCGAATAAATTCCGGCAAACATAAAAGTATTTAGTTAATCGCGTGCGCGACCTGCTGCATCCTTTGCAAGATCATTCGCATAAAATTCGCGAATTTGTGCAGCGGGCTCAATTCGATTTGCTCCAGAACCCGTTAAACATTGCTCTTTCTTATCTACTGCCCACATCACATAAGCTGTGAAGCCTACGAAATCTGCTGGGAATTGGTCTTTGTGGGGTACACCGGTGTGTTCAACGCGATCACCCTTGAGTTCTTTTTTGATGCGTGCTAACTCTTTCATGAGATCGTTAACGTCTTCGCCATCCCATTGGCCAACCACTTCACCTTTCCTGCTTGTAATATCGTTTGACATTGAAACTTCCTTTGGTAAAAAAATCAGTAATTAAATTTTGAGTGATGAAACAAGTCATTTCAAGCGCCAATAAGTAGTACAGTTAAAAGACCGAAGAGCTTAATTCATTTACCGCAGTAAGCATTTCAGCATCGTCAGTGAGTGCTTGGGAAATGCAACTAGAGCAGGCGGTAACTGGGTCTACTCCGGTTACTATTAATTTACCAGCATGAACTAGTAGACGTGTGCTGGCACCTTCATCTAATCCGCTACCTTTTAGGTTTCGCGTCATCTGTGCAAATTTCACTAACTGCTTAGCGGTTTGATTATCTACACCAGTTTCTTTTTCGATAATCGTTTGTTCTGTGGCGGCGCTCGGGTAATCAAATTCAAGTGCAACAAATCGTTGTCGCGTACTTTGTTTTAGATCTTTTAAAACACTCTGATAACCAGGGTTATAAGAGATGGCCATACAAAACTCTTTTGGCGCTTCAAGAATTTCACCAAGCTTTTCCATGGGTAATACTCTTCGGTCATCACAAAGTGGATGGATAACGACGGTCGTGTCTTTTCTGGCTTCTACCACTTCATCTAAATAGCATATGCTGCCTGCTCGTACTGAACGGGCAAGCGGTCCATCGACCCATACTGTTTCGCCGCTAGTGACTAAATATCGGCCTACTAAATCAGAAGCTGTTAAATCATCGTGACAGGAGACGGTAATCAGCGGTCTTTTCAACTTCCAACCCATGTATTCCATAAAGCGTGTTTTGCCGCAACCGGTAGGACCTTTTAGTAATACAGGTAACTGGTTAGAATAGGCGGCTTCAAAGATGTCTATTTCACTGCCAACAGGCTCATAGTACGGTTCATTTTCTATAAAATACTCTTCAGGTTTAAACGATTTGGCTTGCATAGATTTTGGTAATTAATGGTAGTTGACTGATTCTAGTGGAAATTCGCAAATTAGCGTATTGATATAGTCCAAATCGATGACCTTATTAGGGTAGGGTTGTCTAATTGTGTTGTACAGCTAGTTGGAGAATCAATGCCCTGTAGATATGATTAGCTCTGTTGATAGTCTCATCGTTATAACCCCTATATCAATAGCTTTTATGATGACGGTATAAGGGTAACTAAAATGGCTATTACTTTATTTATGTTGAATTGTTACAGGATTGCTAGCAAACTTGCCGACCCAAAAAAAATAACTTATAGCGGAATTTCTAAACAATGTTCTCAACAAATCCCTTTGCCGAACTCGCGGCTGTAATTTCGCCCTCAATCATACAAGGGTACATCGTACTCATGGTTATTATGGTTGTTGGTGGCACGATTCTAGACATGATGCATAAAAAGAGTGCTAAGTACTTTTTTGAAAATGCAGAAAAAGCAAAAAAGAATGCTAAGCGCACTCTAGGCGGTGGAGAGAAGGCGTCCATGGCTGTAGCGACCGTAGCTAATGAGGTTTTAACCTCAGGTGAATTCAAGAGCACGCGTCGACGCATATCTCATTTATTGACAATGTATGGTTTCATCATATTTGTTGCGACAACCGTATGGCTAATTTTTGGCTATATCGATCCTATAGTTGCAGCGCCAACAGCACTGACTGTTTTATGGCACCTTGGTGCAATTATGCTTTGTTTGGGCGGATACTGGTTCTGGTTCTCTATTCGTGTAGATGTCTCTTCTGAAGGCGTAAAGTGGTACAACTTTAATGGCCGTGGCGACATATTTATTCTTGGTCTACTAGGTATGGGCACTTTCGCATTGCTTTGGTCCGGTACTCTAGATGCTGGTGGTCTACTTAACATGCTTTTCTTAGTACTGTTTATTGCGGCGAGCACAATTTTATTTAGCACAGTTTTGTGGTCTAAGTTTGCTCACATGTTTTTCAAGCCTGCAGCGGCTTACCAGAAGCGTTGTATTAAAGCAGATGGCTCATACGAGAACCTCCCTGAGCTGGGCGATCTTTCAGACCCTGATTTACAAGCTAAATTTCCGGATATTCCTGAATACATGGGAACTAATCCACCAAACATGGGGCTTGGAATCAAAAGCGAAGCTCCGCGCCATTTTTAATTAATATTAGTAACGAATTTTAGAGAGAAAAATATTATGCCTACTTTCGTATATATGACTCGCTGTGATGGCTGTGGACATTGCGTAGATATCTGTCCTTCAGACATTATGCACATTGATACAACCACCCGCCGTGCTTACAACATTGAGCCAAACATGTGTTGGGAGTGTTACTCCTGCGTTAAGGCATGCCCTCATAATGCAATTGACGTTCGTGGTTATGCCGACTTTGCACCGCTGGGTCACTCAGTACGCGTGATCCGAGACGAAGAAAAAGGTGTTATCGCTTGGCGTATTAAATCGCGCAACGGTAAAAAAGACATGAACCTACTGGCACCGATCACTACTAAGCCATGGGGTACTGCGATTCCTGAGTTGTCTAAAGAGGCGGCTCCAAGTAAAGATATGGTTAACAGCCAATTACTTTTCAACGAGCCAAAATACATTCGTTTGGATGATGGTGATCTACATACTCTAGAGTCAAATGGCTTGAAGATGAAAGCAGGAGTGTACTACTAATGGGTTATAAAACAGTTATTGAAGATAACATCGATATCCTAGTCGCAGGTGCAGGTATGGCCGGCACGGGTGCTGCTTTTGAAGCAAGATACTGGGGTCAAGATAAGAAGATTATTATTGCCGAAAAGGCAAATATGGATCGATCCGGCGCAGTTGCACAGGGTCTGTATGCGATTAACACTTACATGGGAACGCGTTGGGGTGAAAATAACCCCGAAGATCACGTTCGTTATGCTCGTATGGATTTGATGGGCATGGTTCGTGAAGATTTGCTATTTGATATGGCACGACATGTAGATTCAGCTGTTCACCAATTTGAAGAATGGGGATTACCGCTAATGCGCGATCCTAAGACTGGTGCATATCAGCGTGAAGGAAGATGGCAGATTATGATTCACGGTGAGTCGTATAAGCCAATCGTATCGGGTGCTGCAAAAAAATCGGCTGATCAAGTATTCAATCGCATATGCTTAACCCACATGTTGATGGACGAAGCACAAGAAAACCGTGTTGCAGGTGCAGTTGGTTTTAACGTTCGAACCGGCGACTACCATGTATTCAAAGCGAAAGCAGTAATTTGTGCAGCCGGTGGCGCTTCAAACATCTTTAAGCCACGTTCAGTGGGTGAGGGTGCGGGGCGTGTTTGGTATGCGCCATGGTCATCGGGTTCAGCTTATGGATTGATGATTGGCGCTGGTTGCAAAATGACACAGATGGAAAACCGCATTGTATTGGCACGTTTCAAAGATGGTTACGGTCCTGTAGGCGCGTACTTCTTACATCTTAAAACATATACGCAGAACGGTGTAGGTGAAGAGTACGAATCAAAGTGGTTCCCAGAACTATCGAAAATGGTTGGTAAAGAGTACCTAGATACAGAAGGTCAGCATCTTTCTCACAAACCAATCCCTACTTGTTTGCGTAACCATGCATTCATTTCAGAAGTAAATGCAGGTCGCGGTCCTATTCACATGGTCACTATGGAAGCTTTCCAAGATCCTCATCTTGAAGAGATCGGTTGGCATAACTTCTTGGGTATGACAGTGGGTCAAGCAGTGCTTTGGGCGGCTACAGACGTAGATCCTAAGTACGAGAACCCTGAATTAACGACTTCAGAACCATATGTAATGGGTTCACATGCAACCGGTTGTGGTGCATGGGTTTCGGGTCCTGAAGATTTGTCACCAGAAGAGTATTTCTGGGGTTATAACCGTATGACTACGGTTGCAGGTTTGTTTGGTGCGGGTGATGCTGCTGGTGGTACTCCACATGCATTCTCATCTGGTTCATTTACTGAAGGTCGTTTGGCGGCTAAAGCAGCATGCAAATATATCGATGATGGCAAGGCAGAAGGCATTAAAGTGTCTCAGCAACAGATTGATAAGCGTGGTGAAGAAATCTTCAAGCCGATGGAGCATTATAAAATCTATCGTAATGAGATAACTGCAGGTTCAGTTAATCCTAACTACATCAATCCACGTCAAGGTCTTGATCGCTTGCAGAAGTTAATGGATGAGTACGCCGGTGGTGTAACCGTTAGCTACATGACCAATGAGAAGCTACTTAATATTGGCCTTAAGAAAATGAAAGCTCTGGAAGAAGATCTAGAGAAAATTGCGGCTGAAGACATTCACGAACTATTACGTGCATGGGAACTTAAGCATCGTCAACTTTCATCTGAGGCTGTGTTGCAACACACCTTGTTCCGTAAGGAAACTCGCTGGCCTGGTTACTACTACCGTGGTGACTTTATGAAGCTTGATGACCAGAACTGGCACGTACTGACTGTTTCTCGTCGTGATCCAGAAACAGGTGAGTACACCATGGAAAAAGCACCTTGTTATCACCTAGTGGGTGATGAAGAGAATAAGGCTGCTGCTGCATAAGTAAGTCATGACTATAAGGGGTTACCAGTTATGGCGATCCCTTATGTTTTATTGATTTAACTAAAAAGGCCAACAGTCAATCTGTTGGCCTTTTTAGTTAAAGCTCAATCAAATTTTGTAATTACACATAGCAAATTTTATTAATGAACATTATTGAAAAAACAGACGACGAAATTTTAGAAATAGCGAACCCCATGTGGGATGACCTGATTAAGTACTCCAATGAAGGTGAATACGGGAAGTTTATTCGTATGTTTTCTTATGATTTACTGTTTGGATTAAATGAGGTCGAAGTCGGTAAGCAGTTTGCAAAAAGTGAATTAACAAGAAGTTTAAATACAGACTACGACTACCTTGGTCTCATTCGTCGTGGCGAGCATGTTACGGTTTTGTATCGCGTAACCAGTAGTAAGAAAGAGGGTGAATGGCTTGGGCGTATTGTGCTTGGCTATGAAAAAGAAGAAGTAAGAATTTTTGGTGCATCGGTATTCTGATTTATTTAGCTCAAGAAATTTTAGTTCTTCTGAAATTCAGAATGGAAATACGAACATGAAAGAAATTAGTGAAAATGAGATCTCTGATGGCAAATTCGTCGAATTAACTTACAAAGTTATAGATTTGAAAACCGAGGCTATTCTGACGTCGGTTGAGTTCCCAATAGGTTATATTCACGGTGTGACGGAAGCGTTAGCGCCGCAAGTGACAGCAGAATTAAAAGGTAAAACAGTTGGCGATGTGATTAACGTGCCGATTGATTGTAATAAGATCTATGGCCCTAGAGATGAGGCGCTAGTCATTACCGACCATATTGATAATGTTCCTAAGGAGTATCATGAAGTAGGTTTGTCGATACTGATGGAAAATGATCAGGGTGATAATAAAAGTTTTTTAGTTACTAGAGTAGATGAAAAGTCTGTAACTATCGATGGTAATAATCCACTTTGCGGCCGAGAAGTTATTTTCAAACTTGAGATTCTAACGGTGCGTGATGCTACAGATGAAGAAATTGAAGCAGGTGGGCCGGTGAATGCCGAACCTGATATCAGTGACATTGTAGGGTCGGATCAAAAAGTTGTACCAATCAAGTAGCTCTTACTTTCTAGTTTCTTATAAGTTAGTAATGTTGGTCTAACGGAGAAACCTTTTGCCTCAAAGCCTTTATGCCGAAACATTATTAACCCCTGGTCTTGCAGTGCCGATGGTATGGCGTTATGAAAATAAAGCTCGATACTTAATTGATTTGCTTGATAGTGATTCACCTGTTCGTGGAGCACTTTCTCAAGCCATAGATCGTTATGGTGATACCTTCTTTGAGTTATCTGCAAACAAAGAATCGCTAATTGAGTGGGCGAATTCCCAAAATTCGTTAGTAGATGCGGCAGACGTTAGAGAACTAAGGCTGGGTGGAGCACATGTTTTTCAGCAGGCCATAGAATTATTTCAAGGTCTGCAAATGATGGTTGAAAAAGAAGACGATCCTGTAAAGTGGTCTGCGGTTCATCACAATATTGGTGATGTGATGGGCTTTATCGGCCAACGTAGTGGCAGTTCACATTTTCTTGAACAAGCGGCTATGTCTTATGAAATGGCGCTTGAAGCTCGCACTTTTGAGGAGACCCCATTTGAATGGGCAAATACTCAACATAACCTTGCTGAAGTGATGCAAACACTTGGTCAACTTGAGGATGATCTCAATCTATTAAAGCAAGCAGGTGAAATATATAAACAGGCTTCTACTGCATTAAAGAGAGACGAGCATCCAGATGACTGGGCAGCCGCGTTATGTAATGTTGGTAATGTGCTTTGCTTGCTTGGTGTTCATCGTAGAGGACCGCGTACTTTGGAGCAGGCAGTGGTTGTGATGCGTAATGCTATGGCGGAGCGTACTCCAGATAAGTCAGCTTATGGATGGGCAGTAACGCAAAACAACTTAGCGGTTGCACTTCAAGCCCTAGGTACGCATGAAGAAGACATCCAGTCACTTGAAGAATCTATCCCCATTTATGATGCAACATTAAAGGCATTGCCAAAAGACGATGTGCCAATGATCTGGGCAATGGTCACCGCGAATCGTGCTTCTGCATTGCATGCCCTTGCGCAGGAGTCAGATTACGTTGATATGGCAATGAAAGCAGAATCCGAGTTTGATGACATTGCGAAATTGTTTGCTAGTGTTGAGTTGACGCGTTATCAACAATTGGCTGAAGAACGAAGGGATCAATCTAAAAGTTTAGTTAAGCTACTTCAGGTGTAAGTATTAGCGATGATTAAAACCTATTCCCAACGCCTGTTGCCTCCTTATTATGGGCAAGCACAAATTGCTGAATCTGAACGGGCACGTGCATTAACCATCGATGGCCAAAGCTGGGAAATTCAATTTCTCCTTGAGCGAAAGGGTGGTTTAAATCATGCAGATAATGATCAAAGTACTAAACTTAGTTATAAGCGTGCTGCTACGATTAGCGATAGTGATATTCGGCAGAAGAATATAGGTTCATCACAAATCACTAAGGGTCTAGATCAGAAACAAACTGTTGATGAACGAATTCTGGAATTAACTGATTTTCTTGCTGAAGTTACCTTGCCGTTTCCAGCTGCAGACCATCATGAGTACTGGTTGCTGGATGCCAAAGACCAATCCCCATTGGCATTAATTTTTTCTGCTAAAGATGAAGTGCAGAAGAATGCATATCCATCACGGCCTGAGTGGACCGCTTTACCCGCTGCAGTTATGCCGATTGAAATTACTGAAGATGAAAAGTCATACTCATCCGCACCGGTAAATTATCGATTTGAACGTTTGGTTGCCGAGCGAGCGAGTATTAATCCAAAAGCAAAATGGTTCACAAGATCTGCAAATGAAGAACAATCGTTTCCAAGCTATATGGTGAGAGAAGATTGGTATGAGGAAGAGGCTAATGAATTATGCCAACGTTATTTATTACGTCAGTCACCACGTTTGTTGATGCTGCATGACTTGAGCCTGGAACAACGAAGACAGCTCGAAATTAACGCTCGTTCACATGCCCTAGAGGTGGAACGCTTTCACCCACTCTATCCAGCAGTTGTGGATCAGGTGCTGATGAATGCCATCCTTGTTGAGGCGAGATTGCGAGGTGTGAGTGAAGGCCAACCTGAGTTGCATAAACGCAGAGATGGTATTCATTACCTCTAATGAACAGCCGAATTACATGTATAAATACAAAAGTAGACGAAATTTTCATAACCAATACCAGGTCATTGCGAACGTTGTATCATTGTAGTTAGCCGCTAAAACCATAAATTTAAATAGAACAAAGAGGAAATTCTTCATGCAACAATACATCTTCATTTACCTTGGAGGGGATTACCCTGACAACCCTGAAGACGGGAAAAAACACTTTGAGGAATACCAAGGATGGTTAACCGCTTTAGGTGATGCCGTGGTTAGCCCTGCCATACCCTTTAAGGATACTCATACTGTGCATCCTGAGGGTAAAACAGAGCAAGGGACCACCACACTTATGTCAGGCATGAGCATCTTGAAATTCGAGTCGATGGAGGCTGCGATTGAAGCTGCCAATGCATGTCCGTTCCTGAAAATTAATGGCACATTGGAAGTTTCTGAAATGATAGAAATGTCCGAAACGGTTAATTAGGCTAATAGCAGATAATTAATATTCACGATGAATCATAAGTTAGTTCAAAAACATATTTTGTACGGTCGGCGAGAGTTCGAGTTACGTGATGATATTGTTAAAATTAAAATTACTAGTCTGTTGGATGAAAACAAAGACTTTGAAGTTGAGTTAGCTATGATTAACCCTGAGCCAGTAATCAGTAAGTCACGAATGGGATTTCATAGCCGGGTAAAGTGCAGGCCGCTCATTTCCCTATATTTAAATAAACCAAATAAAAAAGAATTTGATTCTTTTGTTGATGCTCTTAAAGAAAAAGCTAAGAATGAATTTAATGCTTTTGCTGGGATTAAAACCAGTTAACGGATTTACTAGTTAATGGATTGAATATGAGCACTAAATTAATTCAAAAGCATATGCTGAAAGGCACCACTGAATATGAAATTTTCGATGATCATATTGCGGTGCGAGTTAAATCTAAATTTGGTCAAACAGATAGCGAAACGCTTACCGTAACCTTGGCAGTGCTCAACCCTGAACCAGTGATTACTCGAACACATTTGGAATTTATTAGCCGTGTAAATGGTGAGGCATTATTATCTTTGGCATTGTCGCGGCCCAATGTGACTGAATTTAATAACTTTGTTAACACGCTAAAGCAAAGGGCACTGGCAGAATACAATGCTATTGCTGGTCTTAGTGTTGGAGCTGAACCCTCTCCATTAAATGGGAACATATATGAAGAGCCACCAGAATTTGATGAAATTTCTCCAGCGGATATCAGCAAAGCCAAGAGTGTGAGTGTTGAAGGTGTCGAGAATGCGATAAACATGCTGGAGAAATATGTTAACAATGAAGAAATTCAGCCTTTGATAGCGGCTTTAGTTGCGCTTAAATTGGCCCCGCAAGATCATTCAAAGCTAGTTGAGGTGGCCGCTGTATTTAACGAGCTTGGCTCAAGCCAAGGTGCAGTATTAACATATGCACCATACATTACGATCATGTTGTCAGATGATCCGTTTGGCTAAGAGTAATAGACATGTTAAATGCCTGCATCTTAGTTGAGAGAGAGTAGTTTTTTTAGAGATTGGATGGATTGCGTCAAGTAGTTTTTTTGTTCGGGTGGTTTTGCAAAGCGTATGCCTAAACGTTCTCTGCGAACCGTCATCCAATCTTGCTTATAACGCTCATTACCAGTTAAAAAATCAATTTCAGAAACCTTGTCAGTGTCAATTACATAACGCATAACATATTGTGTTAAGACTGATCCCGGCGAGTACTCCTTCCAGTTTTCATCATAGACCAGTCTGTAAATACTAGCTTTGCTGTGAACCACAAACCAGATTTGAGCTGCTATGGGCTGTTCGTTGGTATATAGAATGGCAAGTCGTAACCAACCTCTTTGAAACAGACTCTTTACTAAAGCAGGTGTAAAGTCTGAAAAAAATTCGTTGGTTTTCCAGCTTGTTTTATAAATGGCATGGTAATCAGCAAGTGCTTGAGTAATTAAAGATTGGTTAATATTTTCATCTTTATGTAATTTAATTTCATAGCCGTGTTCACGTTCCAATTTGCGTTGCTTGCGCCTAATGGTGTTACGAAGATTTGCGGGTCGCCCCGCCATATATTCATCGAATGATTGACCTTCTAATGGATGTATCCAGTTGTAGAAGCGAAAGTAGGGATAGCTCTGAAATCCACATGATTCCATCGATTGACGCAAGTAGTTCATGTCATCATCGTTAGGGTCAATAGGCTCAAGTTGAATGGGTTGATGGGGCTGGGCCGACCCACTAGCTAGGCCATTTGCCAGACCATCTGCTAAGCACTCAAGAATGTCATGGTTCTTGCCGCGTTTGGAGAGCAATAATGAAAATAAACTGGTGAAGTTGTTACTTAATGCGCTTAAACCACCTTGAGCATGCTTCAGTAGTGGCAGAATGGCCAAAACCGTTTCATCTTTGAGTACGCAAGCCAGCACTAGTGACTGTTGCTCAGTGAGCGCATGGGCAGTCAGATTCTCAAGCCAGGTACGAGAGCAAAATAATGAGTACTGCTGACTCTCTATAAATAGCGTATTTGCACTTTCAGGTAGCTGGTTCCACTGGCTGTAACAGACGAATTTCATCCCTATATTTAACCAGATTATTTGTGGTGTAAATCTACTTTTACACTTGATAACCATTGGGAGATGGCTCGCTATAGATATGTTTTTACTATACATAAAGAGAAAGTGTCATGCTGTAGTCTAATTTTGCTACAATCGGCTGATCGAACGATTTCTATTTTTCAAGTGAAAGGTGATTTATGAGTGAGCAAAAAAATACTAGACCTAAAGTTCCAGAGGGTGAGGCTAGTTACTTCAAAACAACCCAGATGCAAGCCAATGATAAGGGTTTTGTAGGATATGAAACTACCTGGCAACCATTCCAGAAAGAAGTAGAATATAAAACTCCAAAACAACCGTGAGTTTTGTTGACTAAATCTAGCTTCACAAAAAATGAATAAAAAGGCCCTCACTAGAGGGCCTTTTTTTTGTTGTGACCTTTACACCCTAAGAAACTAGCCAATTGAGATGGCTTGGTCTGCTACAGATTTAACGTTATAGTCAATCTAAATCACATAACGTACTACCTAGAAAAATATGCAACAAGCTTTAGCTAAACAAGATAATCATCCACTCGCGGGCACGAAAATGAGCGGCTCGGATATTATTGTGCAAGTGCTTGCACAAGAAGGTACGGATGTAATTTTTGGATATAGTGGTGGCGCTATTCTGCCAACCTACGATGCGGTATTTCGTTTCAATGCTGAAACCAATGAATCCATGCCGCTAATTGTTCCTGCTAATGAGCAAGGTGCTGGATTTATGGCATCTGGTTATGCGCGTGCAAGTGGCAAAGTAGGTGTAGTCATGGTGACATCAGGTCCAGGTGCTACCAATACCGTCACACCCGTTCGTGATTGCATGGCGGACTCAACACCGATTGTTGTGATTTGTGGCCAGGTGCCAACTCCTGCTATTGGCAGTGATGGATTCCAAGAAGCACCTATCGCTAACATTATGGGTGCGGTTGCTAAACATATATTTTTAATTACCGATCCGACAAAACTCGAAGCAACTATTCGTACCGCTTTCGAAATTGCACGCACAGGACGACCCGGTCCAGTGGTTATAGATATTCCTAAAGATGTTCAAAATTGGGAAGGTGTATTTCAAAGTAAAGGCCAGTTACCTATTCGTGGTTACCGTGAAAGAATAGAAGAGGTTGCGGCTAATACTTTGACAGATGAAGACTGCGAATCATTTTATGCAGCATTTGCAAAGTCTAAGCGTCCACTTATTTATGCTGGCGGCGGTGTTATAAATGCTAATGCACATGCTGAGGTGCGTAAGTTTGCTGATAAATTTAATATCCCTGCGGTAACAACATTAATGGGAATTGGTGCATGTGACACCACTCAGCCGCATTCGTTACATATGCTAGGAATGCATGGCACAGCATTTGCAAATTATGCAGTAGATGATTGTGATTTTCTTATTGCCATTGGTGCAAGGTTTGATGATCGCGTTGCTGCCGTGCCACCTAAGTTCGCACCCAATGCCAAATTCATTGCCCATTTTGATATTGATCCGTCTGAAATTCATAAGGTTAAAACTGTTGATTGGTATCATGTAGGTTTGCTGCCACAAGCTATGAATAAGTTATTAGATTATGGAGTGAATAAAGCAAACGTTTCCAATGATTTTTCTGATTGGCATAAGCATGTTGTAGAGCTTAAGAGTACTTATGCAATGAATTACGACAAGCAAAGCGACTATATTCAACCCTATGCAGTAATTGAAGAGTTGAATAAGCATGCAAAAGGAGAGGCGGTAATTAGTACTGGTGTTGGCCAGCATCAAATGTGGGCGGCCCAATATTTTGATTTCAAATTACCAAGGCTTTGGTTAACTTCAGGAAGCATGGGAACCATGGGGTTTGGGTTACCTGCTGCGATTGGAGCACAATTTGCCAAACCAGACCTTGTTGTAATTGATATTGATGGTGATGCAAGTATACGGATGAACTTGGGTGATTTAGAAACTGTAACTACATATAAGTTACCTATTAAAGTGGTTGTGTTGAACAATCTAGGTGATGGCATGGTGAAGCAATGGCAAAAACTATTCTTCAAAGGTCGTTTGTCTGCGAGTGACAAATCACTGCATAAAAAAGATTTTGTAAAAGCAGCTGAAGCTGATGGCTATGAGTATGCTGTAAGGTTAGAAAATAAAGCAGAACTAGCAAAAGTTATTAAAGAGTTTATGGATTTTGATGGTCCTGCTTTTATTGAAGTAATGATTGATCCTGATGCAGGGGTCTATCCTATGGTTGGCCCAGGCATGACATTTGATCAAATGATTACTGGCGACCATATTCCTTCGCGTGATGCAAAATCCAATGCTAATACAGAAGTCGATTCTTCTGAGATGTTTTAGTATAGGAAACATCTAATCTCTAGAGTTGCCCTTTAATAATCTTTGCAGGCAATTTTATCAAATACTGTTAATAGCCATGTAGTCACCGAAAGTTCATGTGAAAGATGGTGTCCGATCTGTGTGGTTTAACCCATATGTTTTTGCTTACATTAGAGTGCCTAGTCAATGTATAGAAGAAATTACAATGATAGTGGTACGGCATAGAAAAAGAGAACAATAATCATTCAATGAGAAAAACTATTCGAAGATTTTTATTACTTACCGCTTATATATTACTTGTAGTGAGTATCGTTATTGGTGTTGGAATATATAAGCCTCGAATATATGAAAGTGCATTGAACACATTTTTATACGATAAAACGGGATATCAATATTCAACTCGAGAGTTATCAATACAGTTATCACCCACGATAATAAAAGTAGCGGGTCTTGAGCTAAGAAATCCAGAGTGGATCCAAGATCCCAAGCTACTTTCTGTGAAAAATGCAGAGATATCGTTAAATCTCAAGCAGTTTATTAATAAAGAAAATCCATTTTGGAGTGCGGCGTTACATGATGTTGATGTGCAAGTTCATGAAGATGGAGAAAGCCAATTAAATTGGAATACAAGCACTTTAGCAAATATACCCAAGCAAGAGGCTGAAGAGCCATTGGTTCTAAAAAACCTGCTTAGTTTTTCTGAAATTACAATTCATCAGGCTAAGGTAAGCCAGAAAAAAACAGGTGTCTCAGAAGAGATTGATGTATCTGACTTGATAGTTAAAAGGTTAAGTGATTTGTCCGTACTGTTAAATGGAACAGGAACCTATAAGCAACAGGGTGTTGAGATTAACGGTA
The DNA here is from genome assembly GCA_045105815.1 of Gammaproteobacteria bacterium. Classification (GTDB taxonomy): domain Bacteria; phylum Pseudomonadota; class Gammaproteobacteria; order UBA4575; family UBA4575; genus JABDMD01. The sequence continues at coordinate 3,299 of JBGCDX010000080.1, read as the reverse complement.
ATATTGATATTGATGACCAGAGCTCTACAGAACAAGTTCTTCAATTTTCTATTAATGCAAATGGTTTGGGTATAGATCTTCAATCAACTGGTGCAGTAAACCTAAATGACATTGAAAAAACTAACGTTTCAATAAATGCTCAATCCGAAAACTTAGATAAACTTGAAGCATTTTTTGAAACGACATTGCCTGCAGTAACACCAATAAATGTGTCACTTGATTTCTTGTCATCCAAGGGTAGTTATGAGATCTCAAAAATCAATCTCCAGATGGGTGAGAATATTTTAACTGGTGATGTGTTATTTGACACAAAAGATGCATTTTTACGCGCTGATCTTTCCTCTGAAAAAATTGATTTAGCTCCTTTTGTGGCGGTACAAACAAATAAAGATGTGGGGCTGGTAAAAGGCGCAACTTCTTTTCAAGAAGCTGAGATTGATTGGGCTTGGATGGATGCTGTAAATTCTGAGATAAACCTAGAAGTGGATGAGATTAGTGCAAATGAATACGCATTGAAGAATGTTAGTGCTGCACTAAAGCTAAATAATGGTGTTTTGGATATAGATAATTTAAGTGCGCGCTATGAACAGCAATTAGTGGGTAATGATGGGCAATCTTTTATTAGTGAGCTAATAAAAATATCAGGGACAGTAAACCCAGTCGCTAAGCAGACGCAAGGTGGTGATGTGCACATGTCTATACATATGTCTGAACATGAATCGTTATTGTCGCTAGAGGGTATTGCAAATATAAATGGCATTGAAGGAAACCATTTAAAAGTGAATGCAGACTTTAGTAATTTGGATTCATTATCTAAGTATCTGCAAACAGATTTATTACCATATCTACCTGCCAAAATTAGTGCAAATATAGAAACTTCTGAGCATGAAGTATTGGTTAATAATTTGGTGGCTACTTCTCAAGAGAGTGATTTATCAGGTGATGTCAAAGTTGATTGGTCTGGTGAGAGAGTAAGTGTTAGTGGGTCATTGAATTCAGAGTTATTAGATTTTTCACCCGTATTTGTCGAGAAAAATGCACGACATGAAGATGGAAAAAATGCTCCTAAGGAAGACAAAATATTTAGTGCTGAAATTATAGATTGGTCATGGCTAGAAGCTTACAAAGCTAAATTAAATCTAGAGGTTAATAAATTAATTGTTAATAAAAATGTTTTTAATAAGGTTAAAACAAATCTAGATATGGGCAATGGATCGCTGAAGATAAAGCCACTACAGGCAGTATTTGCTAATGGCAGTGTGAAGTCAGCACTGTCGCTAAATAAGTCAGGTGATAGTGTTATGTTTGATACTCAGTTAGATGCAATTAATTTAAGCTTAGCTGACATGGGTGTTACTGGCGACAGTGTTTTGAAGGGAGGCACAACAGATCTTGTTATGAAATTTAGTGGGCAAGGTGCATCGCTGCATCAAATCATGTCGTCATTAAATGGTGAAATGGTGGCGGAAGTACAAAAGGGTATTATTAAGAATGATGCGTTTGAAGCGATTGGTACAGATATTATTTTTGAAATGCTCTCAATGTTAAATCCTTTTATGAAAGAAGATGAGACAACAGAACTCAAATGCGCAGCAGTTAAATTCACTGCTGAGAATGGTGTGTTAACTAGTAAAAATCAATTGGCAGTAGAAACTTCTAAAATGAAAATTGTAGGAGGTGGAATTGTGGATTTAAATACAGAAGAATTGGAAATAGGTTTTAGTCCATCTGCTAAAAAAGGCGTTGGCATAAATGTTGGCAGTTTGGTTAAATTTGTGCGTTTAGGTGGGACCTTAAATAACCCACACCCAGAAGCTGATCCGGTAGGAATTTTGAAAAGTGGTGCTGCCATAGGTGCAGCTGTATCTACAGGGGGACTGTCATTATTAGTTGAAGGGTTGTTTAAGCGAGCGGCAAACAGTGGTTCTGCGTGCAACCAAGCTTTGAAAGATATAGACGATCAGGCTGAAGATATGGACATAAAGTCTTCGGATAATGAACAAAAAACGTCTGAGTAACTCAATAATCAGCACTATAGGCTTTTGGTAATCTATTACTGCCCAATGTAATTGAAAAATAATGTAAATCTACACAAAATTAGCTGTTCTGCTCCTATAAATAGGACTATTTTATATCTTCTGCTCGATCATAAAATAAATAAATTAGGGAGAGAGTTATGTCTATGTCAAAAAGTCTTGTTGCTGAGTTTATTGGTACGTTTTGGTTAGTGCTTGGTGGGTGCGGTAGTGCGGTACTTGCGGCAACATTTATTTCTAATGGCGCAATGATTGGTGAAAGTACGCATTTCCCATTAGGTATCGGTTTGGTTGGTGTTTCGTTAGCCTTCGGATTAACAGTGGTCACTATGGCTTATGCTATTGGCCACATTTCTGGATGTCATTTAAATCCGGCTGTCTCATGTGGACTAGTGGCTGCTGGTCGTTTTCCAGCAAGTCAATTAGTGCCTTATGTAATTGCTCAGGTGTTAGGTGCGATTGTTGCTGCAATAATTTTATACATCATTGCAAGTGGCGATGGTAGTTATGGCGGTTTAGCATCAAATGGATATGCTGCGCATTCTCCTGGTGGTTATAGTGTTATGGCGGCACTTGTGTGTGAAATCGTCATGACATTTGTATTCTTAATGGTCATTATAGGTGCGACGGATAAACGTGCACCCGCAGGCTTTGCACCCATTGCCATTGGCCTTTGCCTCACACTGATTCACTTAATATCTATTCCTGTAACCAATACCTCTGTTAATCCTGCAAGAAGTACAGGACCAGCTTTAGTGGAGATGGTAACAGGAATTCAAAATGCTGCAGTTGGTCAATTGTGGCTGTTCTGGGTTGCTCCTATTATTGGTGCGATTTTAGCGGGTATTGTCTATAAAGCAGTATTTGAAACAACAGAAGGCTAAAAGCGTTACTTATAGGATCTAAAGAGGGTGCTTTTTGCGCCCTTTTTTATGTCTGGTATTATGACGAACATAAGTAAAGGATAAGTCATGATAATTAAAAATGGGTTTTTAATAGTTATAGTTGTATTTATTTGTACTGCATGTCTGGACAGTGTGAGTAAAACTGATTCTGTTGCGTCGAATTTTGATTCAGAGGAAGTGCTTAAGAGGCAACTTAAAGTTTACGAAGAAGCTGAGGTAGATCCACAACAGTTTAAGATTGACTTGAAAGAAAATTGCCCTCATTTTGGTAACGCACTTCTTACTACTGCTGAGACTATTCAGCTTGGTACGCGAGTGTTTAATGCTGGTGGGGTAAGTTTAACGAAACGAATTTATG
>JBGCDX010000079.1:0-3989 GCA_045105815.1 Gammaproteobacteria bacterium | reverse complement strand
TGCATTAACGCGGCTAATTCCAGAAATCACATTCAAATAAGCATCACGAGTGTTTTTTATCGTTTCTCGACGCACTTTTTCATGTTCATTAGTTGATAGTTCTGACCTATGTAGTGCTTCCTTGGTGCGATAATACGTGCGTCCGCCTTCAAAAATAGGAAAGCTTAATTCCAGGCCGATACGTGTATCTTCAGATTCTCTAGATCCAGATATTCCACCCGTATCAGTGTCGGTGTGGGAGGCGACAATATCAAGTTTTGGGTAATGCTGGGATTTTTGTAGTTTTACTTCTTGTTGAGCAATTTTTCTCGTGTGCTCACTTGAAAGTAAGCTTAAATTTTCATTTAAAGCTTTATTAATCCATTCATCTACACTGTCAGGGTCAGGTCTAATTAATTGCATTCGATCGGACAGGGAATTAAGTTGGCTGGCGCGCTCTGCGATAATGACTTCTAGTGAGTCTTTTGAGATTTCTAGTGCATTCTGAGCTTCTATTTCGCTTGCTATAGAAAGATCATATGAAGCCTGCGCTTCCTTTACATCAGTAATGGCAATTAGGCCGACTTCGAATCGTTTATTAGCTTGCTCTAGTTGACGATTGATGGCTTCTTTTTCTGATTGCCTAAAATTTAAATTATCTTGTTCAGCTAAGACATTAAAATAGGCATCTGCAGTCCGAGATATTAGTTCTTGATATGAAGCGTCGAGGTCGATGCTAGCTCTAGCCACAGAGGTCTTTGCTTGTCGTAATTGCACATAGTAGTCGTGATGATAAAGTGCCTGTGTAATGCTTAATGTATAACCATGATCATTAAAATCTACTTCTCTTCCTGAAACACCAAAAGTATTACCATCGGTTTCCTGACTAACATATGTTGTATTTGCGCTTACATTGGCTTGTGGCAATATATTCGCACGAGCAATAGGTGTAGCTTGCGCTTCGGCGTGATAGCGTGATTCTGCCGCATGAATATCAGCATCTTTTTGTTTAGCGAGTACATAGACATCCATTAGACTGAATGCATAACTTGGGCTAAATATGGATAATGATAGCGTTAATAGGGTGCTTTGTATGAGGCTCTTGGGTAAGTGTGATTTTTTGCTTAGTAATTTCATGCCTATGTATCTGTAATTAAATCAATGTATTAAGCGAATATGGAATGATCGGTAGGAATTTATCAGTAGATGGGCATTGAAACGTCAATATCTCTTGCCCAACCATCTATTCCTGTCGAAAGATTGATTACTTTTGAGTAATCATTCTGAGTTAAATAGTTTGCAACTGCCCGGCTACGGATACCATGATGACAGATCACTACGATTTCTTCATCTGGGTCTAAGTCTTGCATAGCGCTTGGCACTTCTCGCATAGGAATAAGTTTTGAATTATCTATATGACAGCGTTCGTACTCCCAAGGTTCTCTTACATCTAGCAAGACTGGTTTTATGGTGACTTGTTCAAGATGTTCTTTTAATTGCTTAGGGCTAAATTCTTTAAACATTACAACTCGAAAATCTGCGGTGACTGCATGCCAATTAATGATTGTAAATTTGTTTCAAACAGATTTGTATTATTCAGGCCATGATCACTAATTTGAGTAATAATTTTAGCTTGCATAGCAGGTGCAAGGCCAGCAACTACAAACAAGCGGCCCCCTTCAGTTAAAAACTCTTCGAGCATGTTGCAGTATTTAGGCATAGATGCATTGATGGCAATAACATCGTATTGCTTGGTTATGTGAGCACTAAAAAAGTTTTTATCTAGGATATCACCAATCAAAAAATTGATGTTTTTAATGTTTTGTTCTTGTAGCGTAGTTTGTGCTTGGGTACTCAGGCTTTCGTAATATTCTACACTGTCTACGTGCTTACCAAGCTTCGCTAAACAGGCTGTGACATATCCGGAGCCAGTTCCAATTTCTAAAATTTTATCATTGGTCTGAATTTGCAATGCTTGTAGCATCCGTGCTTCTAATTTTGGTGACATCATGAACTGATCATGATCGAGTGGTATTTCGAGATCTGCAAAGGCTAATTTTCGATGTTGTGAAGGTACATATAATTCTCGCGGCGTTTCTTCGATAATCTTTAAAACGTCAACATCCAAAACATCCCAAGGACGTATTTGCTGCTCAATCATGTTGAATCTTGCTTGCTCTATATTCATATGTTTTTATACCCAGCTTATATCGGGTTTTTATGTGTGCTTTGTAATGGTATGCACGTCATAATATCAGAATAAATCAATGCATTATTGTTTATAAATCTACTACGGTTATTCATTACTTTTGAGTGCAAATAAGATACTAGTTATTGGGCCAGCCTGGGTTGGTGATATGGTGATGGTTCAGAGTTTGTTTATCGCTCTGAAGCACCAAAATGCAAATAACATCATTGATGTCGTGGCGCCTGGGTGGTCTGCGCCTGTACTTGCTCGTATGCCAGAAGTTCGACGGGTGATAAAAGTGAATTTGCAGCACGGCAAACTTCAGTTTTCTGAGCGATATCGAGTAGGTAAGAGTCTGCGAAGTGAATATGATCAGGCAATCATTCTGCCTAAAACTTTTAAGTCTGCCTTAATTCCATATTTTGCTAAAATTCCTAAACGCACCGCTTATCGTGGTGAGATGCGTTATGGAATCGTTAATGATATGCGTGATCTAGATACGAATGTTACCTATAAAGCGGTTGAAAAATATTTGCAATTAGGTGTCAATTTAGAAAGCTTAAAGCGAGGTGATCATAAGCAAGCACCTAAGATCTATCATCCAAAACTAGAGGTTGACGAAGACAAGCGACAGCAAGCTTCAAAGAAATTGGGTATTGATATATCAATACCTGCAGTCGCCTTTATGCCGGGTGCGGAATTTGGGCCGTCTAAGCAATGGCCGGGGAGCTATTTTGGTGAACTAGCAATAAAGTTCAAGTCCTTGGGTTATAACGTATATGTTTTTGGTTCTCCAAAAGATAATCCTATTGGTGAAGAAATTGCTAAAGCATCTAAAGGTGATGCAGTAAATCTGTGTGGCCAGACGAGTCTTGAGGAAGCGATTGATTTGCTTTCGTTAATGAAAGTTGCCATTACTAATGATTCTGGATTAATGCATATTGCGGCAGCGGTTGGCAGACCAGTAGTGACAATCTATGGGTCGATAACTCCTAAATACACGCCACCTTTAACGGATAAAAAAGAAATTCAGTATTTAGGGTTGGAATGCAGTCCGTGTTGGAAGAAGCAATGCCCTTACGGGCATTACAATTGTCTGAATAATATCGAAGTAAATAAAGTCTACGAAAGTGCGCAGAGGCTTCTACAAGAAGAAGTCGCCACGATCAAAACTTGAGTCAAGCGATGCTAGTTTTTCAGGGTGATTAATTAAGTCTTCAATAAACCAGTTTGCATGGTTGTAAAGACAGGTAACATCTTTACACTCTTCAGTTGCATCAAAGGCTTCGATCAAACGAAGGGTATTTTTTTGTGTGTCAATTACACCAGCTTGTGTTTGGTAAGCATGCTTCTCACCTAATAAGGCTTGCGGAACATGGCGGTACACTGGGCAATTAAATACACCGAGTGGGCTTAATACTTGCCTAAAATACTGCATATGACAGTTATGAGGCTGTTCTGTGTAATTCATGTACGTACCGTTTTCCAACACGCGTAAATTTGTGCTTTCAATTACCGCAAAATTATCATCTTCTAATTGCATCGATTCTGTAACTGATGCACGAATTTTTTTCATAACTGATTCAACGTATTCTTTCTCTTTATCAATACCGATAACTTCAGCATTGTTCTCTTCGGCTCGAGTTAAGAAGGGTTTGAAAGATATGTAATCAAACTGGTGGTCTTTTGCTAGCTTGGCAGCCGCCAGCATTTCATCTACGTTTTCAATTATTTTTGTATCGTTTGTTTCACAGTCTTTCCAAACAATAATAAAACTAAAACCGATCTTGAATTTTGGGTTAACTTTTTTGATGTCAGGTAT
>JBGCDX010000078.1:0-5556 GCA_045105815.1 Gammaproteobacteria bacterium | reverse complement strand
ACATCATAGGAGTGGATAGCTCAGACTTGATGGTTCAATCATTCAAGTCAAACTTTCCAGAAGCCGAAGCACATCACTTACCTATGCAAGATTATGTTTTTCCTAATACTGAAATAGGCGGCGTACTCTGTTGGGGGTGCTTATTTCACCTAACACCTGATGAGCAGATAAAATTTCTTAGTAAAGTATTTAATGTTGTCGCTATAGGCGGCAGATTTTTGTTTACAGCAGCAAAAGAAAAAAGTGAAAAGACAGGTGAGATGAATGATGTCACATTTAATTATTATTCATTAGGTTCAGCTAAGTATAATCAGCTAGCGAAGGATGCTGGTTGGATACTCATTCATGAATCAGAGGATAAGGACCGGAATTACGAATACTTATTCGAGCGAAGGTAACTTACTTTGGAATACTAACTATTCATGCTTTTTGTCGTAAACGAATATAGATTTTTAAGCCGTGCCTGATATGAATTATGTATACCGTTTAAGAGCTCTGGCCAGTAATAGAATAGCTGTTAGCAAGTAAAATGCGCCACCACCACCACCACCGCCACCGCCCGAACCGTTAGATGTTGGACTGTTTGATGCGATGGTCCGTTCTAAAGCGGTTGCAGTAGATTGGTTTGAAGGTGTAGTGCCAATTGCATTAACTGCATTCACTCTATATGTATAAGCTGTACCAACGGTTAGGTTAGTGTAACTATCATCATAGGATCTGCTGTTTGCAGTTAAGTTAGCAATGGTAACAAAACCTCCTCCATTGATTGATCGTTGTAGCTGAAAGCTTGTTTCGTTATTGCTATTGTCTGCCCAAGAAAGTGCAATGTTACCCGTGTTTTGTGCACTAGCATTAAAGCCTGATGGAGCAATGGGTGCAGCAGCAGCTTGGTTTACCGTACGATTATCGGTGATAAATTGGTTGCCTGTAACAATATCAATTCTTTGAGTCACGTTTGAGCTATCGAATGATGATGTAAATGTAAATGTACCTAACCCAGCCGTTTGTATTTTTTCAGTAATAATTTGTTGTGTAGCTGCGGCTATGGTAGCAATGGTGCATTGATATGATTTGCCTGCAGCTAGTAAAGCACAGGCTTGGCCATTAATGGTAACTTCACTGAAACTTGCAAATGCGACATTATCAATTTCACCATCAATTTGAATATTGCTAACTGCCACCGTGCCATTATTACTTACGGAAACTTGACGTGTAATTTCTTGTTGTTGAGAAAGATTATTAGGTGGAGCTGCACCAAATTTTGCTAGAGCAATATCTATAGGCTCTTTATAACAATTACCATTTGCAATATGAGTATTGATTTCGGTCATCGAGCAAGTTGAAAATGCACTCAAACCATTTGCTACTACAGGTGACATGATGTGTGTGCTGACTGGGCAAAGAACATTAGCGCCTGATCCATCATGGTTTGCACCAAAGTTATGTCCCATTTCATGTGCCAATATTACTGATGCAACCCCTTCTGAGCCACGGTCTTCATTGACGCTGACCGCAATGTTTAAACCATTTTGTGTTACACAAGTAGCATTCAATGGAGCGATACCAGCAACACCGTTCCCTACTAGTGGTACTTGAATATCTCTAGCAGTAATGAGTGCGCCCAAGGTTCGTTGGCTATTACCAAAAACAGCAGCCTGATTTAATACTGCTTGATTTAAAATTGTTTCGGCATTTGTTTCACCTGCAAAGAGCGGGTTATTGTTATCAAAACTCTGTATAGCTGTGTTGTTGATCGCTATGCCTAGGCTATTGCGGTAAATGGCATCCACATTATTCAAAATGCGCATCGCACGTTGTACTGAATCTGCATATTGAGCGGTATGAAACTGATCCAGTGCCAACACTACATTGACTGCTTGAGTAATCCCGCCAACAGCAAATGCTACTCCGTTTTGACCAATAATATTTGAGTTAACTGCATTGGCATTTGGAAGAACAGACGCTAATGCAGATTGAGTAACTTCATTGTAGTCATGCGGCATCGCACACATATTGGATATATCAAATTCTCCACTTAAGTCCATCTCTGTGGCTTCCATCGATATGGTACTGTTATCATCTACTATACTTAAAGCCGTACCTGAAAGGCCTGCGCCTTTAAGCTCATATAGTTTATCGTAAATTGAGGCTAGACCTTGCCAGTCTCCATCATGGTAAGAAGCTGCTACCCAACTCCCAGGGACATTTGCTACGGTTCCTTGATAAAGTTCTACGTCACTAGTGTCTAATTCAGAATCTGAGTCAGTGTTAACTACGATGCGTTCAGCTAGGCTACTTTTATTAAGCTCTATTGAATAATCAATTCCATCTACATTGATTGTGAGGTCATTAAGATCTGGCTCAGCATGGCCAATGCTACTAAGCAAGCACCAGATGATTAGTATGTGAAATCCCGCTCGTATACTCATAAAATGTCACTTTGTGTTGACCTGTTCAGGTCTTAAAAATTTATCGGGGCCTCATGTTTGAGGCAATGATAGAAACTTCATCGTCTGCTAGGTTTTCTTTAAAATCTACACTTAACTCTTTTATGTAACCGTATTTCTCATCGTATGATATTGATAAATCAGCCGGATTCTTTGCCAACGCTTGTTCTACAAATGTGAACATACCTTCAATGGTATTAAAGTCTCCGTAATGTTGAGGGTCTACATTATCACCTGTATCGGCATAACGTACTTCTTCAACTTTGTTATCTTCCACTTCAAAAACCATCATCCTTACTACTTCGGGTACGCAATAGCAGATCTTTTGCATCTCAATCTCGTAGTTACTAATACCATGAGACAACCATTTTTCTCGATTAATTTGTACTTCTGAAGCGATATCATTTGAAGTTGCTTTAGTACTTTCAGGAGCAACTTCTTTTGTTACTTCTTTTGCAGCATTTTCAATTGATTCTTCATCTTTATTTCCACCACAAGCGCTAACACTAAAAATGATGCCGCAGGTTATGAAGATATGTGTGTACTTAATTAAACCTTTCAAAAATATTGATTCTGATGTTATGTATATAGTAGTGAATGACATTTTGAGCTCCTTTTAAAAGTAGGCCTATGTTGAAGCAATAAACGGTAGGTTTTATACGACAAAGCGTGCCTGGAATATTTTTACTGCATTTTAAAAATTCGCATAAAACACTATTTTATTCAGATAGTTAAGCATAGTATGCGATAACTACCTATAGAGTTCTAGGTATGGGGATCAATCAGGACTACCGATGGCCAGAATTTATCTACTAGTCAGCGGGAATGAGAATTTAAGCCTACAAATGTGCCACCATTTTGCTCACATAAGGCTCTCATTAGGGTGGCAAACCTTATACCAGTTCCCTGTTCACTGGCGGGTCGACTAAATTGAATTGGGAATCCAACAGCATGTATTCGCACGCGCCGATTACCTTTATTGTTTTTAGGATTTAATCTACTAACTTCACGAAGTACGGATTGAATGGATGGTCCGGTAAACTCATCTCCAAACACGTACAAACTGATTTTTTTATTTTTAGAGTAAAAAGTATTAATTGCCGCAGTTATTCCTTCAACCGGGCTACTGTTACTAAAGGCTTGCCATTTGCTCAAGCGTTTAATAATTGCTTTCCTTCGAGCAGGAGTGTCTGGTATCCATTTTCCTGCATACTGGGTAAACATATATTCACCCATATCATTCATAACTTGAATACCTTTAACTTTTGGATAGATATTAAGTACTTCAGACAGTTTTTGTACTACAGACCCCCAACCATGATTGAACATGCTTCCCGAAGTATCAATAATAAAAATTATATATTCACTATCTACCGGTATTCCACCGACAGTGTTATCAAGCTCACTCCTAGGAATACGTTCACGTTCCTGTAATCGAAGCATTTCATCACTTAAATCTTGTTTTGCTATAGCTAGCTGTTGTTCAATTTTATTTTGAACAGTAGCACTATCTTTTGATGCAGAGAACTTTCCTAAGATTGATGATAAATCGCCTTTTAATTGCGCTATTTTTTCTACTTCTTTATCGACTTGTTGTTTCTTGCTAACTAGTTGTCGATTTAATATATGAGTTTCCCCTCTTATCTCAAATAATTCTTCTTGTAGTTTTGATACTACATTTTCAAGGTCTTCAGTATATTCTTCAAATATTATAGGTTCAGCTGTTTTAGAAAGTACGAGCAATAATATAATGGCTCCAAAACCGCAGCACACACAGTCTAAAAAAGACAGGCTAAAAATATCTATGTTTCTTCTGCGTTTCATTTGGTTATTTATACTTGAATAATGTGAAGCTTATGGCCAATCTTTAGATGGACTGAAAAATGAACCATTAGTGTATTGTGCCAATTTCCAAAATTCACTAGAGGCTTCCGGGTCTCCTTCCATGTGAAACAAAATAATATTAACAGGTATACCTCCGGGCAATTTTTCTAAAGCTTTGCGAAAGTGTTTTTTACGTTGTTTAGCACTTACAGTATTGCCAAAATTAGTTGAGGAACTTTTTGTAGGTAAGCCATCTGTTAATAAGTAAATATTATCAGGTGGTGGTGAAAGCTTGCTTATGCTTTCAAAAGCTTTATATAGATTAGTTCCATTTTCTGGCGCAGTATTAAATAAATTTTTAACAGCAGTATTTAAATGTTTGCCATTAGCACCGTCTAGCCACTGGCTACCACTTTCTTCATAGCTTGTAGAGACTGCTTCATTGAAACTGTAAATCTGAAACTGGCTAGATGAAGGTATACGGGTTGTAATCCAATCCACGGTATAGAGTACTTGTTGCCATTTCGCAGCCTTAACTCTTTCATTGGCTGGTAGATTACGGAACCGTAGCACATTAATAATTCTATCTGCCAACATACTTGCAGAGCTATCAACCAATATCAGAATGCGTTCACCACCCATCTTTAATCCAGTGAGGTACTGGCGTTGACCTTGTCCCGAGAACTCTTTTAAACGATCCCCTTCTAATTGTGCTTCTGCACCACCTTCAAGACGATTATTTTCTTCCTCGATTGATTTTAAGTCTGTTTTTAGTGATTCGATACTCTCAAGCTTGGAAAGTGTATCTTTGTCTAATCTTGCTAGTTCAACTTTTTCTTTATTAATCTTCTCAATAACTTCATGTGAATGCCCTTGTGTTTCAACTAACTCATCATCTACTTCTTGCAAGGAGTTGTTGAGCTCAACCAAAAATCTCTGGGCCTCTAATATTTCAACGTCTAGCTTTCTGACTTCACCGGTAATGTCGTAATTAATTTTTTCTCTTCTTTCAAAAGTATTTGCATTAATAATCATAAAAAATAATATAACTGCACCAAATCCACAAAACATTACATCTAAAAAGGCTAGGCTGAATGCGTTAATACCTCTATTCTTCATAACCAACTACTTTTATGAACTGTATATTTTCTGCATGTCCTTGTATCTTTAATAAATCATTGATATTAACTACAGTAGTACTTTTTAAGCAGCGTTCATTCAAGATAATATCTTCTGTATCGTAAATATTTATTATTACACTCAGGCCATCCGTATAGATCTTGCA
>JBGCDX010000077.1:0-5757 GCA_045105815.1 Gammaproteobacteria bacterium | reverse complement strand
GACTAGCTAGATCTGAATACACTTGATGAAAAGCATGTGTGTATCTTTCTCCATAATTGGGTGGAAGTCTGATGCCTAGTAGAGCAGATGTACCAGTAGTATTGCATTGTTTGATCATTTGTTCTAAATCATCCTGCATTAGTGAAGTGGACTGGCCTCGCAAGCCATTATTTGCCCCTAACTCAATAATGCACAGTACAGGTTGATATTTCTCTATCAAATTGGGAAGACGAGCTAGACCGCCTGAGGTAGTTTCTCCACTAACCGATGCGTTGACTACATTCCATTGCTTGTCTTCGCTATAGTTGCTGATACGATTTCGTAGTAGATTGATCCATCCATGTTCAATCTTAATGCCATAGGCAGCGCTAAGGCTGTCACCTAATACCAAAATTGTATTATCTTTGGCATGACAAAGATTAAACGTTGTCATATAAATAGTTAGGAAAGTAATAATTACAATACGGAGAAAAGTCATTTCAAATTCATCTGTTATTCGTTGTAGCCAAGTTAGCAAAAATGTCTCTACCGAAGAAGGGCCAATTTCAATTTTAGAGGAGATAAATTTTCAAGTTAATCAGGCGGAAAGTGTAGCTGTAATTGGCCAATCTGGCTCCGGAAAAACCACCTTGCTAAGCATGTTAGCAGGTCTTGATATTCCGACCACAGGGAGTATTGAATTGTTCCATCATAAGCTTGAGAAATTGAGTGAAGATGAGCGTGCTGCATTACGCAATCAATATGTAGGCTTTGTATTTCAATCATTTCATCTCTTGCCTGGATTTACTGCATTAGAGAATGTAATGCTGCCATTAGAGATTAATGATGATGCGCAAGCAAAAGATAAAGCAAGAGCACTGCTAGAACGTGTAGGCATGAGTCATAGAAATAATCACTTTCCAACTACCTTGTCCGGTGGTGAACAACAAAGAGTAGCGATAGCGCGCGCATTTTCTACAACCCCACCATTATTGTTAGCAGATGAGCCCACTGGAAACTTAGACAGTAACACTGGTGCGAAAATTATTGACCTATTATTTGAGCTTAATCAAGAGCAAGGTACAGCATTGGTGTTGGTAACCCATGATGAATCGCTAACTAAGCGTTGTGATTTGTGTTTTCGTTTAGATCAAGGAAGGTTGCATAAAGATAGGCTTGAAAATCAATAATCATGTTTACCTTCTATAATAACCTTCTGCTTAGGCAATTGCGCCAAAACTCCATGCGTTTATTTTGTATTGCAGTAGCAGTTGCCTGTGCGGTTACTTTTAGTATCACTTTGTTAGGGGATCGACTAGAGCAACTTTTTAATAGTCAGGCTAAAGAAGTTATTGCGGCAGATTTAGTGCTTCAATCTAGTACAGAACTAAGTGATGAACAGAAAGAAATTGTAGATTCATTTTCTCTCAGAACTGCTACAACACTTACTTTCCAAACTATGGCCAATGCCAATGCTGATAATAATGAGAGTGAGAGTGATAATAAAGCTAGTTCCAATCAAGCAAGAGTCAATCAAGAAGAATTTTTATTATCCAGCGTTAAAGCGGTTTCCAATGCATACCCATTGCTCGGTGAGCTTCAGGTCTCCAATCAACTCTATGGAGAACCCCAAGCTACCCAAAGTGTTCCCAAGAAAGGTGAAGTTTGGGTAGAAGATCGCGTTTTGAACGAATTGGGTCTTACGTTAAACCAGCGTGTCAATATTGGTGAAGCATCGTTCAAAATTACCAGTATTTTAGTTTATGAGCCAGATCGTGGAAATAGTTTCTACAGTTTTACACCACGGATCATGATGAATTGGGAAGATGTAGCGGCAACAAAAATTGTTCGACCTGGCAGCCGTGTAAAGTTTCGTTACCTTTTTGCCGGTATTGATTCAAAGTTGAATAATTTACTTCAAACACTTGAGCCAAGTCTGCAGCTGAATCAGGAATTCATCACTATTGATTCTGCAAATCAAACACTTGCGAATACTTTAAATCGTGCTTACCGGTTTTTGCATATTACGGCACTCATAGCAGTTTTGTTAGGTGCTGTCGCAGCGGCTTTGGTAAGTTACCAATATGCAAATGAAATGACTTATCAATATGCACTGTTACGTTGTTTAGGACTGCAAGGTAAAAGAATGGTCGCTGCAGTCGCAATACCATTTTTAGTATTTAGTTTAATTGCAGTAATCATCGGTTTAATGATGGGTGGTATAGCACATATCTTTATCCTTAGAAGTCTTGGTGATTTAATACCTGAAGCATTACCAGCAGCTAGCATTAAGCCATACTTACTGAGTGCTTTTACCGCTCTTGTAGTGGTGACCAGCTTTGCATGGCCATTCCTTAAAAAACTTCTAAAGACAGCTCCAAAACTATTGCTTAATCGTATAGAAACACAGCAACAACCCATTATTTTTACGGTAGTAGCAATGCTGTTAGGTTTATCGGTGATTGTATTCATAGGAACGCAAGAGCTGATGATAAGTGTATATATCATCGCGGTGTTATTTGTATTTGTCTTGCTAGCATATTTTGTCACTAGGTATTTTATAAACTGGTATTCAAAATATAGTCAATCTAAAGGCGTATCTACTAAACTTACCGCAAGAAGTTTACAAGCTAATCGCCGTATGGTTATTGTTCAAGTGGTGGCTATTTCAATCACATTTTTTTCGCTTGCCCTTATTTCTACTATTCGAGATGACTTGGTAGCTTCATGGCAATCAAAAGTGCCAGATAATGCACCAAATATTTTTGTCATCAATTTATTTGAGAATGAAAAAAAGTCTTTCCTTGATAAGGTGAAAGGGCAGGGCTTGGAGCATAGTCCGTTATACCCTGTGGTTCGAGGACGTTTAAGTGCCATTAACGATTTGCCGATTCGAGAATATGCAAGTAAAGAAACAGAGCGTCAAGATGAATCATTAGGAAGAGACTTGGCACTGACGTGGAACATGCAACTGCCTAAAGATAATGAAATTATTCGAGGTAATTGGCATGCAGTAGATCAAGCTAAGAATACTGCTACCGTTTCAGTAGAAGAAGGTCTGGCAGAAAACTTGGAGATCACGTTAGGCGATAAGCTATCCTTCACAGTAGAAACCCAAGTTGTTGAAGCCGTAGTCACTAGTGTTCGATCTGTAGAATGGGAGTCATTTACCCCAAATTTCTACATGATCTTCTATCCAGGAGTATTAGATGGATTGCCCGTTTCCTATATGGGAAGCCTGCATCTTGATAAACAACAAAGGCCAGTACTGCGAGACTTTGTTAAGCAATTTCCAAGTGCAACGTTTTTTGATGTAGATTTTTTGTTAAATAGAATTCGTGGTATCGCACAGAAAATAAGTTATGCAGTAGAAACGGTATTGTACTTTGCACTATTTGCTAGTCTATTAGTGTTTATTTCTATAGAAATGATACTGCGTAAGAACCGATCTTACAGTACAGCTATATTCAAAGCGGTAGGGGCAGATACCAAACTGGTGCAAAAAGTATTTCGTACTCAATTTTTGCTAATAGGGCTTATCGCGGGAATGATTGCTTATCTACTGAATTTAGTAATCAGTTTTGCTTTATCAAATTATCTAATCGAAGGGCAGTTTGTTTTTAATCCTAAGACAGCAATCTTATGTTTGATACTAGCGCCGTTATTGGTATTGATAGCGGGATATGTGTCAATTCAACGTACAAAGCAGATACCCGTTAAGAAGTTACTAGCTGAGAGTTAGAATGTCTGCTTTCGGCCAATAGCGGACATTCAGTTTCACAATTTATACTCAAGTTATTTACAGTCTCCTGGTGAAATTGTGTAACTTCGTATCAGCTCACCTGATTTATCTTTATTTATAATATTTACTGTGTAACCTTCCTTAAATACTAAATCTAAGGAATCATCTGCGCATGTATCTGTAACAATTGTCGAACCTATCTCATCATCCCATGCATAAAGGTCAAGTTCAGACAACTCATAATTTACAAAAGTTGAAGTCATAGTATAATTATTTTTTTTCTTATCCAATAGAATCTTTTCCATTCGCAATTCTTCGTCAATCATCATAGGAAGTTGTTCGTTAGCATTTGAAACTATTCTTTCTACAGAATCACCTTCTGCACATGATGATGACGTGAAAATTAATAAAAATGTAGCAAGTAAAGTTTTCATATTTTTCCTTATTTTTAAAATTTATGTCCATTTTGAATGATTGTCGGTCCATCTTATTGCGAGACAAAGTGCTACAACATAGAAAATACATATGACACCAATTATGGTGTAATCAAATTTAGTCGGCAAAACTGATTGTGGTATTAATAAAAATATACTTCCAAAAAATGCGGCAACGCCACCAAAAATAGCAGTTTTTCTACTATTAATCCCAAGCAATGCCAAATAGACCCAGAAAGGGACGTCATTTTGTTTTTTCATTACAGTTTCCAGTTAAATTAATACACTGAACTTTTGTTTTGCAAAATGTCTGCTTTGGGGTCTTTAGCAGTCATTCTAAGTATGTATTTTATTGAATCCAACCTGAAGTCCCCCTCAGTGGTTTAATTTATGCCTGCTTTGGGTCAATAGCAGACGTTTTTCGTAACCATTAATTCTGCATTTCGCAGATATAACTCCCGCCTTTATGTGTGCCGCCAATTTTGTACGTACCTGTTGCTGTAACTTGATTATTTTCACCATAATCAAACTTTAGAATTCCATTCACCCCTCTGCAGGAATTATTAATAGGCGCATTATATTTCAAAATATTTTTCTTTAACTTACCTTTCAATGTGTCTGAATTACAAATAGGTAGATGTGGTACTTCTACAGAGCCCTTAACCTTGTTTCCTTTAACTGATCTAAATCTCCAAACACCAACACTCTCACCATAATTATCTACCATTTCACAAGCCCAAGTTTTATTGAGTATTAATTCATTTACTGTACTTGTATTTGAAAAATCAATTGGCGACGATGAGAAAACAATAGCTGGCATACACATAACCAATAAAAACGAAAAGATCGCAAACTCATTTGAAATATATTTCATATTAATTCCTTTAATTTGAATGTCTTCTTTGGGTCGTAAGCAGACATTCTAACAAAAATCTATAATTTGATACATCATGCTCGATACTTCTCATAGGCGCACATCCATTTGCTTGGTCAGGTATACTACTGCGAGGAAGATGAAGATGACCAAGTTGATGGTAACTGGAAGCTTGCAAATCTTGATTTGCAAGCAATAAGCCTTTTATATTAAAAAGTAAGAACTATGAAGAAAAGCATGATCATTGGAATTTTTATCGGCGTATTTGCGGCTGCTATTTACTTTTTTGAAACCGGTGAGAAAGATCCAAATGTGGAAAATAATGAAGCGCCCTCACATGTTAAAGGCTGATGATAGATACAATGCAACTTAAAGACTTTTTGGATAACCTTCAAAACTCACCTAATACAATAGAATTTCAAGATACAATGGCTGTGATTGATGCCGCTTATATATACACGCCTGTAGTATTTAAAAATGGCGATCTTGTCAATCAGGCAGGAGAGAACGAAGGTTCTTGCAAGCTGTTTGCCTTTGCAAAATTAAATAACCTTGATAAAGAAAAGACGCTAGCTTGTTTTGGAGCATACTATCGTGACGATGTATTACAAAACCCGGAGGGTGATAATCATCAGAATATCCGCAACTTTATGAAAACAGGGTGGGGCGGTATTACATTTGAGAACGACGTCCTCGTTGCTCGATGAAGCTTTACTCCGAATCATGCG
>JBGCDX010000076.1:0-41336 GCA_045105815.1 Gammaproteobacteria bacterium | reverse complement strand
AAGACACAAGCCAACTCTCCAAGCAAGCTTATTCCATGTTAACTATCTCAGTGAAGTTGGCAAAAATACCAACCTTCATTCCTTCCTGACTTACCCGCCGCGATATTTCGCGATCTAATTTATTTACTGAATTTTATATCTACTAATTTGATTAAGCACATCCAATGCTTATCCATTAGATTATATCTATTGTATTAGGTTATATAAGTAAATTCTTGTTCCAATTGAAATGATTTGGAAAGGCATGTATGTCATTGCTATGTGGAGAGTTTTTATCCTTATAGAAAATAAGGATTATGGCAGAAAAAGTAATTATTGATTGAGTAAATAAAAAACCCACGGTTTTAAGGCCGTGGGTTTAAAAAGCCTGCTTCCCTGTAGGCTAATGCATAGGTATTTTACTGAGCGTTATTTAAACAGTTAGTGATCCGGTTCACGCAATTTGCACGATAGACGACCTTGTATCTAGGTAGACATACCAGCCATCAAATCTGATGTTTATTGGCTACTATAGTGCTAATTAGCGCGCTGCAGGGCGATCTCAACTTGGTCTCGTTTTTCGTTGCCAACCAAGCAAGCGATTATATCCAGTGCAAAATCCATCGCAGTGCCTGGCCCACGCGATGTTAAAACTTTGCCGTCTTGTTGCACCGCTACACCTGTAATATCAACAACATTATTTTCTAGCGCCTCCAACACACCCGGGTATGCTGTTGCTTTTTTATTATCTAACAAGCCTGCGGTGGCTAAGACTTTTGGTGCCGCACAAATAGCTGCAATGTAATGATCATTGGCGACAGCTTTTTTTAGCACTTCATGAATACGTAAATCTTCATTTAAATGGTCAGCACCAGGCAGTCCGCCTGGTAAAACCACCATATCGAATTCTTGGTTCATTACTTGATCAAGCGTGGTATCTGCAAGAAGTTTAGTGCCTCGCGATGCAACGATGGGTTGATCATTAAGGCTCGCGGTGGTTACCTTCACTTCAGCTCTACGCAACAAATCTATAATTGTGACAGCTTCTAGTTCTTCACAACCCTGTGCAAGTGGAACTAGTACGTGAGGGACGAGATTTTTTTCCATTTTGATGTATTTTTATTGGCAAGCTTTACTGAACGCGCCGTGCTAATCAGTTCACTTACTGAAACTAATCGAACTTCTTCTTTACTGAGTTTAGAAAGTTCTTGTTCGAGCACAGATAAAGTTGTTTTATGGGGATGCCCGATAGCTAACGCATAACCTTGTTGCTTAGCAATTTTTATGAGTTGCTTAACTTGCCCCCTAACAAACGCTTTATCGCTGGCAACAGAATCTAGAAACACATCTCTTCTCACACTTGGGATGTGGTAACTCTGTGCAGCATCTTCAGCTACAGTCTTTGCAGTAGTCTTACTATCAACAAAAAATAAATGTTCGTCACGATTAGCTATCGTTTGCATCAACCATTCCATATGCTGTGATGTACTGGTTAACAAACTGCCCATATGATTATTGATCCCTTGGGCATGCGGTATAGCATCAATACTAATTTCCACTGTACGCGTAAATTCTCGCTTTGACATATTCAGTGTAAGCCCACCATGACCCAAACGTTCTGACCTAGATGCTTGCATGGGTAAGTGCAACATCACTTCTTTACCCTGTTGGTGTGCTAACCGCGCTAACTTTATAGAGTGTGGGCGCGCAGGAAGAATTGAGCATGTAATAGGATGTGCAGAATTGATTACCTGTTTACCCGCTTCAAAGTTATATCCAATATCATCGATAATAATGGCTATAACTGCAGGCTCAGCTGCAATAGAATGCAGTGGAGCCACGCAATGAAACCCTACTAACAATATAGTTAGTCTGCGTAAAAAATTATTGCGCACGTATGCTTGCGATTTTTTAGAGTTTAGCTTGCTGAGTGCTTGGCAACCCTTTCAACACCTTTAAAGCTTCTTCTAAGGCATAGTCCGACGCATCATCTTTAGTTTGTTTAGGAATAGTTACTACTGACTTTGGCTCTCTCGCTTTCTTATTACCTTCTAGATTCTCACTCTCAAGATGGCCTTCTAAGTCAGCCTCAGAAATTACACTTAAAGCACTCGTATCTTCATCAGATGTTCCTTCTATTTTCAATAGAATATCTGGAACAATACCTTCATTTTGTATCGACCTACCTAGTGGCGTGTAATATCTAGCAGTAGTTAACTTTAATGCAGTACTGTCATTTAATGGCAAGATGGTTTGAACAGAACCTTTACCAAATGATGTCGTACCTAGAATGGTCGCACGCTCATGATCCTGCATAGCACCCGCAACAATTTCAGAAGCAGATGCAGAACCTTGATTGATCAATACAACAAGAGGCGCCCCTTTAAGAGAGTCACCTGTACTCGCAGAATACTTTAACTCTGAATCTTCTACACGTCCTTCCGTGTATACAATAAGTTCATTATCCTTTAGAAACACATCGGATACACCAACTGCTCCGGTCAAAACACCACCGGGATTATTACGTAAGTCTAAAACCAATCCTTTAAGTTCGCCTTCATTTTTCTTTTTTAAGCTTGCTAATGCATCTATTAATCCACGAGTCGTTTTAGACTGGAAATTTGAAATGCGAACATACCCATAACCCGGTTCGAGCACACGGTTTCTTACGCTACGCACCCGAATCACATCTCGAGTTAACGTTAACTCCAATGGAACATCTTCTCCATCACGAACAATCGTTAGTACAATGTCTGAACCTTTCTTGCCGCGCATTAATTTAACCGCTTCTTCTAAGGTCAAACCTTTAACAGACTTATCATCTAATTTAATAATGAGATCGCCTGCTTCAACACCCGCTCGATCTGCAGGTGTATCATCAATAGGAGCAATAACTTTAACAAAGCCATTTTCCATTCCTACTTCTATTCCTAAGCCACCGAACTCCCCAGAGGTTCCTATTTGAAGCTCGCGAAACTGTTCTTCATCTAAATAAGAGGAATGTGGATCTAAACCTGACAACATGCCGCGGATTGCGTTCTTTAATAAATCGCCATCATCAACATCAATTACATAATCTTGTTTAATTCGTGCGTATACATCTGTAAACGTACGTAGGTCTTCAAGCGGTAAAGCGGCTGCCATTTCTTTGTCTGCCCACACATTGTGAGCCATCGCTAAAGTAAGGCCAATTACCACTCCCCAGATAATACCGATGTTAAGGGGGTGCTTAAAATTCATTACCGCTCTCCTAGATTGTTCTTTTGTCACAATTAATACTGCCCATTATGAAAGGAATTAATAGATTCGCAACACATTAGATCGCTATACATGGCCAATCGTTCACGAAATTCACTGTAATATATACACTATATATAAGTTGTAGTGGCATCACCCCGACCATCGGCGTTAATTATCGCCAATCCACGCCAAATATGGATATTTTAGAAAGTTAACCTCTGGAAGCCGCTGCCTTTGAACACCATTTAGCTGGATTCATTGGGTTACCTTGTTTTCGAATTTCAAAGTACAGGCCCGGTTTATTATACCCTCCACTGTTACCCACCGTGGCAACCTTCTCTCCCGCACTGACCCATTCGCCCACTTGTTTAAACAAACTCTGGTTGTGCCCATAAAGACTCATGTAACCATCACCATGATCAATAATGATCAGCAAACCTAAACCGCGCATCCATTCAGCAAACGCTACCCTGCCATGATAAATACTGCGCACGTTATTTCCTTCGTTACTTGGTATAAATACTCCCTGCCAATTCATGCTGCTTCGTGCTGAATTACGTTTTTGCCCAAACTTATTGCTGGGCTTACCAACTACCGGCCAATACAACTTACCTTGCGATTTATTAAAACCTTCGCCTTTATCAACCACAGGTATATCTGCCAAAGCTGCACGAAGTTTCTCTATTAGCCCCTTAAGTTGTTTTTCATTTCCCTCAAGACTCGCAAGCTTCTCTTTTTCAGACACCACATTATTATTTAAGGAGTTTACGGCTGATTTTCGCTGTTTTCGGGCTTGCTCCAACAAATTTCTTTCATTCAATAAACTCACTTTAGCCTGCTCCGCAAGCGCTTGCTCTTGGCTAATTACAAGCTGAACATCATTAACAGATTGTAGAACTTTAGTGGCTTTATCAATTTCGTTAAATCGTGCGCGATGCAAATAATCATAATAAATTAGGTTGCGCCCTAATTTTTCCGGCTCTTCTTGATTCAATAACAACTTTAGTTTTTGCTGGCCGCCATATTGGTATTCAGAACGTATTTGCGCAAATAAAATATCATGATGCTTAGACAGTTGCTGTTGTAGTTTTTTTTCTTCAACTTGTAGTTGTGATACTTTTTCTTGGCTACTTATAAGAAGTGCCTCAGTTGCAACAAGCTGTTGATTGAGGTTCCCAATATTCTGTTCCGACTCCCTAAGGAGCTTTTCTAAACCTCCCAATTCGCCACTTTGTTGCTCTAGTTTTTTCTGTGAGTTGCGAATTTGCTCTTGTAATTTAGTCAGCTTTTTTTCAGCTTCTTGTTGAGTGGGCTCAGCTAATAAAGCGCCCGTATATGTCATGGCAAGCGATAATAATAGTCCTGAGAGAATGATTTTAAACATTCTGATTATTGTGAATTAGCATCATATATATACTGGATCATACCGCTTAAACTTGTCATATATAATAATAAGTTACTGAATTATATAGTTTATTAATGTATTAGACATTTATAATATTAGCCTATACTATCTAACAATAAGTTTGCACGGAAGCGTAAACCTACAACATAGGGTCCATTGTACAATATGAGTATAGCTGCAGAAGATCTCATCTCAAGAGAAGAGGATATAGAACAAGCCTCACGTTCTCTTAAGGCTATGTCCCATCCTTTGCGCTTAAAAATCCTCTGTGTACTAGGTGATCGCGAAATCAGCGTACAAGATATAGTCGACAGTGTCGGCACATCACAAAGCAACATATCTCAACACCTCGCCATTCTTCGTGACAAGGGCATTTTAGCATCTCGAAAAGATGCCAATCGTGTGTTTTATCGCGTTGGAGATGAGCGCACACTAAACCTCATAAATATGATGCAACAAGTATTCTGCTCAGCGCATTAGTTATACTTCGTCTTTAACACCTAATATTTTCAATATTTAAGAACTCCCTATATGCAAGAATACATTGAATTTGCAGGGCGAAATGTCTTGTTATTTGTCGCACTTGCGGCCGTAATCGCACTAATTATAATGACTGAGCTACGCAGAGCCACTAAAGGCTATAAAGAAGTATTGCCTGCTGAAGCCGTAAGACTAATTAATAAAGAAGATGCCATTGTATTAGATGTACGAGAAACAAATGAGCTAGGGCAAGGCACCATAATTGACTCTAAGCACATTGCACTCAGTGCGTTACCCGATAAACTGGCTAGCTTTTCCCAAGATAAGGACAAGCCAATAGTAGTATTTTGTAAAATGGGTAATCGTTCATCACAAGCGTGCAAGTTATTATTAAAAAATAATTACACTAATGTTTTTGGCCTAAAGGGTGGCATCACCTCATGGGTGAATGACCAACTGCCCATTACCAAGAAATGAGGATTATTAGATGAGTGCTCCAGAAGTTACCATATATACCGGACACCGTTGCGCATACTGTAACGCAGCAAAAAAAATGCTAGATAGCAAGAATGTTTCATACCACGAAATTAACATTCATGAAGATGCTAGCAAAGCTGAAGAAATGGTAAAGCGAACCAATCGTCGCACGGTACCTCAAATTTTTATCGGCAACACTCATGTTGGAGGATTTGATGACATGGCTGAATTAAATACCGAAGGCAAATTGGATGACATGTTGAAAGGAAGTGATTAAAGCCAATAATTATCGATAGAATATATTAGAGAAAGCGCAAAGCAATTCAGTCATAATTAGCTATTCTTTAGATTAAATATACTAATAAAAAATGGCTGACAAACCCGTCCAAAAATTCGAAATACAAAAAGTATATGTAAAAGACATATCTTTCGAGACTCCAAACTCCCCAAAAATCTTTACTGAAAAATGGAATCCCAAAACCGATGTCCATATTCAAACTGACAACAAAAAGCTAGATGAAAAGGTTTTTGAAGTCGTAACTACAATTACGGTAACGGCTACTCAGGAAGAAAACACTGCTTTTCTAGTAGAAGTGAAGCAAGCAGGAATATTTTTCATTGAACACTTCCCAGAAGAGCAACACAAACAATTATTAGGAAGTTATTGTCCCAACATTCTATTTCCTTTTGCACGCGAAACTGTTTCGGAACTTGTAACTAAAGGCGGATTTCCACAGCTACTGCTTAACCCCGTCAATTTTGATGCGCTCTATCAACAACACCTCTCTGCAGTTAATGAGCAAAAAGATAATCCAGAACAAATTAAGCACTAAATTATGACTACCGCTGCAGTATTAGGGGCCGGATCATGGGGAACAGCGTTAGCGATTCAATTAGCTAACAATGGTCATTCAGTAACACTTTGGGGGCATGATGCAGAGCATGTAACTGCTTTACAAAAAGATCGAGAAAATAAACGCTACCTTGCTGATAAAATTTTCCCTGATACTTTATCTACAGAAATATCACTCACAACTGCTATTCAAGACAGCGATTTTATTCTATCTGTTGTTCCAAGTTACGCTATGCGTGAAACCTGTGAAAAATTAAAGCCAATCATAAATACCAACAAGACTACTAATAAATTTATATGGGCTAGCAAGGGTTTTGAAAAACTATCCAAAATGATGATGCATCAAGTAGTAGAGGATGTATTAGGAGATAAGATTCAATCTGCCGTATTATCTGGCCCATCATTTGCCAAGGAAGTCGCAAGCAGTTTACCTACAGCAGTTTCTCTTGCTTCAAGTAATATTGAATATGCAAAAGAATTAGCTGCATTTTTTCATAGTGATAACTTTCGAGTCTACGCAAGTGATGATGTTATTGGTGTAGAACTCGGCGGAACGGTAAAAAATGTACTGGCTATAGCGTCCGGTATTGTCGACGGTCTTGGGTTTGGAGCAAACGCACGTGCCGCTTTAGTCACTCGAGGCATGGCGGAAATGATGCGTTTAGGAATCACATTAAAAGCTAAGCCACAAACACTTATGGGATTAGCAGGGATGGGAGACCTAGTGCTGACTTGTACCGACAACCAGTCTCGTAATCGCAGACTTGGTATTGCTTTAGCACAAGGTAAAACTGCTAAACAATATATGGACGAACTGGGGCAGGCGGTAGAGGGTTTTCATGCTGCACAAGTAGTCTATGAAGTTGCCAAAGATAATAATGTTGAAATGCCGATTTGTCACCAAGTATGGAATGTTTTAAGTGAAAAGGTAGACCTTAAAACGGCTATTGCACAATTACTTGGCCGAGAGATGAAACAAGAATTAAACTAACTTATTCTTAACCTAAATTATTTTGAAATTAGTATTTAAAACTATTTTGGCGCCAGGCCTCATAAAGAATAATTCCAACTGAGTTAGCTAAATTAATACTGCGTGATGATTCTTGCATAGGAATACGTAAAACGTTGCAAGACTCATATTGATCTAGCACCAGATCTGGCAAGCCTCGTGTTTCTGGCCCAAAGATAAATGTATCGCTGGCTTGATAACTAGGCACATCATAATTTGTGCGTCCTTTAGTTGAACATGCGAAAATCCGCTTAGGTTTAAGCGCATCCAACATAGATTGGTAACTTTGATGTTCCGTTACACTGGCAAATTCATGATAATCCAATCCTGCTCGACGAAGCTTTTTTTCATCAAGCTGAAAGCCTAATGGATGAATTAAATGCAGATTACAGCCCATATTGGCACATAACCGTATAATATTCCCCGTATTCGGCGGAATTTCAGGCTCAAAAAGAACGACATTAAACATTTATAAATGACAAATAAAAAATTACATACAGAATTTTGCAGTTTAAAGCTCAACTCACCTTTAGTTTTGCTATCGGGGTGCGTAGGCTTTGGTGAAGAATATACACGTATTGAAGGATTCTCCAATACTGATGTAGGTGCAGTTTGTCTAAAAGGCACCACAGGTGAACAGCGATTTGGCAATGCTCCTCATCGAATTACCGAAACCCCTGAAGGCATGCTCAATGCTATCGGCTTGCAAAACCCCGGCGTAGACTATGTTGTTAACGAAATTTTACCTAAACTAGATTTTTCTGAGACACGATTCATAGCCAATGTTTCCGGATCAACCATCGAAGAATATATTGAAGTCACTCAAAAATTTAACGACTCTGCGATTGATGCCATTGAAATAAACATTTCATGCCCGAATGTAAAGGAGGGTGGCGTTGCATTTGGAAATGACCCCGACATGTCTGCGCGTGTAGTAGCCGCCTGTCGATCTGTAACTGAAAAGCCGATCATTACAAAGTTATCACCCAATCAAACTAATATTAAACACAACGCAAAACTTTGCATTGAAGCGGGTAGCGATGCCTTTGCAGTGATTAATACCGTAATGGGTATGGCGATTGATATTCATAAAAAACAACCGATCATACATAACAATCAAGGTGGCTTATCGGGACCTGCCATAAAACCAATTGCGTTGTTAAAAGTGCATGAGGTGTATCAGGTATGCAAGCCTCATAATATTCCCATCATTGGCCAGGGTGGTGTAGTCAATGCCAATGATGCGATTGAGTTTTTACTAGCAGGTGCCACTACTGTGGGTTTAGGCACCGGTCTTTTCTACGATCCACTGTGTTGCCAAAAAATTAATGATGGCATTGTTGATTATCTAAATGATAATAATCATCAGCATGTGAAAGATATTATTGGTGCATTACAGATACATACAAACTAATAACATTAAAAATGCTCTATTCTAGGGTGGGTCATTAATATTTAAAGTAAAGTTATCACCTATGTAGAATGTGAGTCATCATCAGGATCGATACCAAAGTCATTCATACGTTCTCGCCATCGCTTATTGGCTAATAATTGCATATCTTCCACCGTATCTGATTCATCCACAATTTCTAGACCGATTAAGGTTTCAACCACATCTTCAAGTGTTACCAATCCCTGTACCGTTCCGTATTCATCCACCACTAGGGAAATATGGCTCTTTTCGTGCATGAGTCGATCATAAATATCAGAAGCGGATAATTTGTCAGGCACGACAACAAAGTCACGTCTAAATTCAGAAAGTTGTTTGCTAAATTCATCTCTTGCCTGCGCAATAAGCAAATCGTTTTTCATTACATAACCTTTAATTTCATCTCTATTTTGGCCGTAAATTGGTATACGCGAAAATGGTTTATCAGAATGACTAGTGAAATATGTCTCGACCGTCATATCTTCCTGAGCTGAGAAAATAACCAGGCGTGGTGTCATGATATCGCGCACTGAAAGTAGGTTTAGTTTCATAAGGTTGGCAATAATTTTATGCTCCTTACCATCTAGCAAACCTTCTTGTTTACCAATTTTTGCCATAGCCGTAATTTCATCACGGCTGAAAGTAGATGCGTTAGCATTAGAGCGTGAAAGTAACCGCGTTAATTTCTCAGAAAGCCAGACAAGAGGATAAAGAGCTCTAGTCAGCCAAGTAATGAGGACTCCCATGACCGGTGCTAATTGCTTCCAGTATGTAGCCCCCAATGTTTTAGGGATGATTTCTGAAAATATTAAAATCAGAAGTGTGAGCACTGCAGATGTAATGCCAAGATACCCACTACCAAATACTATAGTAGCTTGTGCACCAACCCCTGCAGCTCCAACCGTATGCGCGATTGTATTCGCAGTTAAAATAGCCGCTAAAGGAAGATCAACGTTATCACGCAGTTTTTTTAATACCAAACCACTTGGCTTATTTTTCTGTTCTAGCGTAGCAATATATGAAGGTCGAATAGAAAGAAGAACTGCTTCAGCTATGGAGCAAAAAAAAGAAACACCAATCGCCAAGAACAAATAAAATAATAAAAGAGACATAATTGTAGCTTTCTACTATTGTTTAAAGTTGAAGTGAGCTGTAGAAATTAAATTTAATAAAATTCTACATATAAAGTGGATAGTGCTACTTCGCTGTTATTAAAACAGCATTAGTCATGATGTTAGTGCAATTTAATAAATAAAACCACAGGAAGTATAACCAATCTGGTTTTTATAAAAGCTTTCTTGAGGCCTTAGCGATCAGAAACCATGTTGTTAGATTAGCTAAATAGGCGCTCAATACTTATGATTGGAATAGTTTTAACTCTTGGATTTTTCTGGTCAAAGTATTTCTACCCCACCCCAAAAGTTTTGCTGCTTCTTGCCGCTTGCCATTGGTTTTACGCATCGCAGCTTTAATCATAATCACCTCAAACTCTGGCATTGCGCGATCTAGAATTGATTCATTACCTTTCGATAATTCACGGTCTGCCCATTCACCCAGTAATGCTTGCCAACTTGCATCATCTGAAACAGACATTTCATCTTTAAGCATTTCTGCCGGTAAATCCTGCATGCGAATTTCATTACCAGATGCCATCACTGTCAACCATCTGCAAACATTTTCTAATTGACGAATATTTCCAGGCCAGGTTAATTTACTTAAATACTCCACAACTTCATCAGAAACTTTTTTAGTTTCGGTTTCTAATTCACTGGCTGAAGCTTTCATGAAATGTTTCAGCAATACAGGGATATCTTCTTTGCGCTCACGCAATGCTGGCAAAACAATACGAATAACATTTAAGCGATGAAAAAGATCTTCACGAAAATCACCGTTACGTACTCTAGCCTCTAGATTTTGATGTGTTGCTGCAACAATACGCACATCTGCTTTGATCGGTTGATGACCACCGACTCGATAGAAATTACCATCAGACAACACTCGCAGTAAGCGAGTTTGTAGGTCTGCAGGCATGTCGCCAATTTCATCTAAAAATAATGTGCCGCCATGCGCTTGTTCAAAACGCCCTTTACGTTGTGTTTGTGCACCTGTAAAAGAACCTTTTTCATGGCCAAATAATTCAGACTCCATTAACTCACGCGGTATTGCAGCCATGTTAAGTGCAATAAAAGGTCCCTGTGCTCGTGGACTATTATCATGCAAAGCGTGTGATACCAATTCTTTCCCGGTGCCGGAAGCACCGTTAATTAACACGGTTACGTTCGAATTAGATAATCTCCCAATTGCACGAAACACTTCCTGCATTGCAGGCGACTCACCAATGATTTCTGGCAGACTATCAACAGACTCTTCTAACTTAGCAGAAACTACTTCTTCATTAGCTGCCAAACATGCTCGTTTGGTAATTTCTACCGCATCTTCCACATCAAATGGCTTAGGCAAGTATTCAAATGCACCTTTCTGATAAGCACCCACCGCACTTTGTAGATCTGAATGTGCAGTCATAATAATAATAGGCAGGTCAGGATGATCCGTTTTGATTCGCTCTAGAAACTCAAAACCATCCATACCTGGCATACGCACATCAGTAAGAATTGCGTTTGGAGTAGTCGTTTTAAGCTCATTAATTGCCGTTATCGCCGATTCAAATGTCATCACAGGTATTTGTGCTTTTTGAAACGCACGCTCCAACACCCAACGCATGGCTTGATCGTCATCTATAACCCAAACTTTTGAAGTGTTCATTATTTATTTACTTAAATTTATTTACTTAATTATTAACATTAAAACGTTGCTCACCATTTAGTGGGAGCAACACACGAAACTCTGTACGACCAGGTGCTGAGTCAAACTCAATTAAACCATCATGCAAACTAACTAGATTTTGAGAAATTGGTAGACCAAGACCTGTACCATCTTCACTGCCGGACACCATAGGGAAAAAGATTTGTGATTTAAGTTCTTCCTTAATCCCTGGACCATCATCAATAACACTTACTTCTACAACTAAACGATGCATAACATCAGCCAAAGTGTATTGCCTTAATATCCGAGTTTTAACCGTCACGGTACCACTACTTTTATCATCTTTACTTAACCCACTAATGACAGAACGAACCGCATTACGGACTATATTTAGAATTGCTTGGACTAATAAATCCCGATCAGCATGAATATCTGGAATACTTGGGTCGTAATCAACTTTAAACTCAATTCTAGTTGGTGTTTCTGCGAGAGCTAAATGTCGTATATGTTCTAGTACGTGATGAATATTAATAGGTTTTTTGCTTGGCGTGATATTTGGACCAAACATACGATCAACCAACTTTCGCAAGCGGTCTGCTTCACTAATTATTACATCGGTGTACTCTTTTAAAGAAGCATCGTTTAACTCGCCTGCAAGTAACTGTGCGGCACCACGTAATCCACCTAAAGGATTTTTAATTTCATGAGCCAACCCACGCAACATATTCTGAGTAGCTTGCATCTCAGACAATAAATGTTCTTCGCGACTAATTTTTACCATGCGATCAACTTGAGATATTTCTAACATGCAAATCATTTCTTCATTGTTTGTATGCATCGGCGTAATTGAACAATCTATTGTAATATCGCTCCCACCAACTCGCTTCATACACACTTCACGCTGAGTAATCGGATGTCCTCTTTCTATAGAATTTTGAATATGCTGAAAAAGATCGCCATCTGTATCTTGAATAAATTCTGTCAAACAACGATTTAATGCATGACTCGACCCCGTGCCTACTATTTCTTCTGCAGCAGGATTTAGATATTGAACACGTAGGTTTTCATTAATGACAAATATCGCCAACGCGAGATTATCTAAAATCCTCTTATGTTCTTTTATATTGTCTGTGACTTCCATGAGTGCAGGCATTTCACCAAATATGTTAGTTGGGGTTTTTGTCATAAGTAGTAGATTGCAATAATCGATCCAACTAATGTGCACTGTCTTAGCACATAGAATCAATCACTTAGGACATCAATCACTATTTAGATGCACTATTATAGTGCATTTGATAAATTAATATTGCGATGATCGCACCAATATAGGGCGAAAATTTGACGCTTATGGAGATTTAACTCTAGTTTGCAGCAGGTGGCGGTGTGGCAGGTCTATTGAATTTCGTATTTGTCGGAAAACTAAAAGAGTTATTACGATTTGCTTCATCGTCTTCTTTATCTTCATCGTTGTTATTTGAATTATTATCAGAATCAGAGTCTCCATCATTAAATGTATTTTCCTGATTCTGTAGCCCGGAAAAACGTTGCACAGTAACCTTCACAGGCGAAGCACTGATCTTCGTGCTACCCGCAGGATCAATAATCTTTACTAATATATTATGCGTACCACGATCAACATTCTTTAATGCAGTTATAGTACTGGTTCCACTATATACCTCTGCACCATTAACCATAACAACATACTTATGACCTTTGCGTGTTTGCAGCGCTGGAGATGCTCTAAAATTAATCGTAACGTTCCCTTGGTTATCTCGAAGCGTTGAACCGTTACTTGGCGAAGTTATAACAAGTTCACCATAAGCATCCTTATCATCTTCTTTTCCTGCACTGCTATTATTACGCGGCACTGCTAAAGATTTGCTTGGTACAAGAGTAGGCAACGTATCGACTTTAATTTCTTCTGCATTTTCACACCCACCAGGTGAGTCTGTATAGACAGCATTTCCATTAGCATCTTTGCAGGTGTAAATATCTGCTTGAACAATACTTGCAGATAAAAGAATTACAGTGACACTAAAAATGGTAAGTCGTATTCGCATTCAATCGTTTCCTTAATACACCCATTAGACATAGTACTCTTCGCTATATATAAGACCCAGAAAAAGCGTATCAAGTTGCAAAAAAAACGCCCCAAAGGCCTTAAAAAGCCTGGGGCGTTTGTCGTTAAAACTGAAAATCAGTAGTTTAGCAGCTGTAATACATATCAAACTCAACCGGGTGAGTAGACATTCTTAGTGCAGTCACTTCTTCCATCTTCAATTCAATATATCCATCAATGCAATCATCAGAAAATACACCGCCAGCTTTAAGAAACTCACGATCATTATCTAGTGCTTCCAGCGCCTGATCTAAAGATGAACAGACAGTTGGAATTTTAGCTTCTTCTTCAGGAGGTAAATCGTATAAATCTTTATCGTTAGCTGCACCTGGGTCAATTTGATTTTGAATGCCGTCTAGACCAGCCATCATCATTGCCGCAAAAGTAAGATAAGGATTACCCGTTGGATCACCGAAGCGCACTTCAATTCTGCGTGCTTTTGGATTCGACTCATATGGAATTCGAATTGAGGCTGAACGATTACGCGCAGAATACGCTAGCATCACAGGTGCTTCAAATCCTGGCACTAAACGTTTATAACTATTCGTACTCGCATTTGAGAATGCATTAATTGCACGTGCATGTTTAATAATGCCGCCAATGTAATACAAAGCCGTTTGTGAAAGATTGCCGTATAAATCACCTTGAAATAAGTTATTACCTTCTTTAACTAATGACATATGCACATGCATACCACTTCCATTGTCTCCAACGATTGGTTTAGGCATAAAGGTTGCCGTCTTACCGTAATTATGGGCAACATTGTGTACAACATATTTTAAAATCTGGTTCCAGTCAGCACGCTCAGTCAAAGTACTGAATCGAGTGCCAATCTCACATTGACCTGCAGTACCTACTTCATGGTGATGCACTTCTACAGGCACACCCATTTCTTCTAGCACCTGACACATAGCAGAACGCAGGTCTTGTAATGAATCAACTGGAGGCACTGGAAAATAACCACCTTTTACACCCGGGCGGTGTCCAATATTTCCATCTTCAAAATGCTTGCCTGAGTTCCAAGCAGATTCGTCTGAGTCCGTTTTATAAAACGCACCTGACATATCATTGCCCCACTTAACATCATCAAAAACGAAAAATTCTGGTTCAGGACCAAAGTATGCTGTGTCAGCTATACCGGTTGAATTCAAATAGGCTTCGGCGCGCTTTGCAACAGAACGTGGATCGCGACCATAGCCTTCCATTGTAGCTGGCTCAAGAATGTCGCAACGCAAAATCATAGTAGAGTCACTAAAGAAGGGGTCTACTAAAGCAGTGCTAGCATCAGGCATTAAAATCATGTCTGATTCATTTATACCCTTCCAACCTGAAATAGATGAACCATCAAACATTTTGCCTGATTCAAATACGCTTTCTTCTACAGTTGAGGCAGGTACAGAAACGTGTTGCTCCTTACCTTTGGTGTCCGTAAAACGGAAATCGACGAATTGTATATCTTCGTCTTTTATTTTTTTGATTACATCACTCGCGGACATTAAATTTCTCCTTAGCTTCGACTCTTTATTGGTGTCTTTTTAATGGTGTTTATTAGGTTGTTATTCTTATGCTTGTCACTAGTTGCTAGTCACATTCATGTAAATACTTTCTTATATATTCTTTAGCACAATGCGTGCCATTACGCCTCACAGTGCACTCAAATAAGGCTATTGCGGCATTATACGCAGCTTTTTACCAAGATGTGGGATGACAATTTCACATTTTTGCACCATATAAGTGCTTGCGCGCACTAATATGGTGCTTTTAGATTGCGCGCAATTACAACTTACTTAAAGTTTTTATTATTGTTCAGAACGTAAAAACTTATGCGAACTATTTATCTGGCTCAGCCTTAAATAATTCCATTTTAAGCAATAACTTTTAGAACAAATTAATCATTACTAATAGTAATGGCATTATATTTTTATTTATTGATTAACTTCTGTATTTTGCCGAGATTTGTCACCATAAGCCAAATTGTGCAGACAATTTCTGTCCAGATGATAATTCGATCACACTTTTAAATAACTCTATTTATCATATAAACAACATGTCTTCAGTACGTTACAGAATATGCTTCATGTAGCCATCTTTTTGGCATGGCCCTTGCTCTATAGATAACAAATAGCTTTTTAATTGCTCAGGATGAGCATTTTAAATATGACATGGAGGTCATTATGGGCGTAACAACTGATGTATTCACAACTGTATATGTCGTATGGATCGCCGCCAGTATGGCTGCACTAGCTTGGGCTTATCGACACACGGTTAAGGATAAACTTTGTGGCGACAAGAAAAGTAGCTAGATTTAGAAAGGATTCATGTTAAAGCAAGGATGCTTTAACAACACATACGGACATGTGTGTAATGAAATGTAGAGTAGTGCAATGAGTCTAACAACTCGCACAG
This sequence comes from Gammaproteobacteria bacterium, assembly GCA_045105815.1. Taxonomy (GTDB): domain Bacteria; phylum Pseudomonadota; class Gammaproteobacteria; order UBA4575; family UBA4575; genus JABDMD01. The sequence goes on along the minus strand of JBGCDX010000076.1, from coordinate 25,176 downwards.
TAGGAAACACCTCAGACAAGGAATGTCACCTCTACAATTTTCTTCATAAGAAATTATGGAGCATGAATATTACCAAAGTGGGCAACTAAGGATAGTTACTACTTTCATGGAAGATACACGATAACTCATCACTAGATGAGCTTATCAGACCGACTTAGGGAAGAGGGCTGCGAGACAAGGACGTCATTTAGCAGCACTAATAAAAAAGGCAAGCACTACGCTTGCCTTTTTTATTGCCAAAATTTTAAATACAACTCAAATTATCACTAAATTTCACTAGTAGCCGCGTGTGACTGGTAGCCGGAGCAGTGCATCGTTATACTCTCGCTGCATGCCAAACGGCTTTACACTATGTCTGATATTAAAACCAATGATCTCATAAGCTTTCAAGAGCTTATCCACCGACTCGAACAATTTTGGGCGGCACATGGTTGTGTGGTGGAACAGCCCTATGACATTGAAATGGGTGCAGCTACCTTTCACCCCAGCACTTTCTTACGTGCCATTGGCCCGGAAGCGTGGCGAGCTTGTTATCCACAACCCTGTCGTCGGCCAACAGATGGCCGATATGGAGATAACCCCAATCGCTTGCAACGTTATTTTCAATTTCAAGTAATACTAAAACCAACGCCAGAGGATATTCAAGACTTATACTTAGAGTCGCTCACCTCGCTAAATGTTGATCCCCTTATTCATGATATCCGGTTTGTTGAAGACAATTGGGAATCACCTACTTTAGGTGCTTGGGGCTTAGGCTGGGAGGTTTGGCTTGATGGCATGGAGATTTCGCAGTTCACGTATTTCCAGCAAATAGGCGGATTAGATTGCAAGCCCGTCACCGGTGAGATCACTTATGGGCTAGAACGCATTGCAATGTATTTGCAAAATGTAGATAGCGTTTATGATCTGGTTTGGTCTCAGCATAATGAAAATAAAATTTACTACCGAGACATATACCACCAAAATGAAGTCGAACAATCCACTTATAATTTTGAGCACGCCAATACTGAAGCATTGTTTAAAACATTCGATGCAAGTGAAAAAGAATGTCTAAATTTAGCTGAGAAAGAAATACCTGTTGCAGCCTATGACCATGTACTGAAATGCTCACATGCATTTAATTTATTAGATGCACGCCAAGTAATATCAGTTACTGAACGTCAGCAATATATTTTAAGAATTCGGAAACTCGCACAAAATGTAGCCACCTGCTATTTAGAAAGCCGTGAAAGATTAGGTTTTCCACTAGAAAAAAAGTAGCCCGAAGCGAGTAATAGAAATGGACAATAAAAAAGATTTATTAATAGAAATAGGTACAGAAGATTTACCTGCTAGATTACTATTCAACATGTCTAAAGAGTTTGGTGAACTAATCTGCAAACAGATTGAGGATGCTGAACTTAACTATTCTAATCATGAATTATATTGCACACCTCGCCGTCTAGCGATTGTGGTCAATGACTTAGACATTAAACAAAAAGATCAGATCATAGAACGCAAAGGCCCAAAGGCGTTGGCAGCCTACGACAAAGAAGGCAACCCAACTCAAGCTGCGATTGGTTTTGCTAAATCCTGTGGAATTGATGCAGCACAACTTGAAGTAGATGATGACCCCGATAACCCTCGACTTACCTTCAGCGAAAAACGTATCGGTCAAAATACGAGTGAATTGATATCAAAGATAATTGAAACATCTATCAAGAAAATAAGTGCGCCTAAACGTATGCGCTGGAATCAATCTGGCTCAGAATTCATTCGTCCTATTCGATGGTTATTGGTAATACTGGGTTCAGAAACTGTTAAAAGCAGCGTGTTTGGCATCAACGCTGGAAACGTTACACATGGACATCGCTTTCACACCACAAAAGAAATTATTGTCAAGCATCCTTCTGCTTATAAAGAATTGTTACAGATCAAAGGCTATGTTTTAGCTGACTTCAAAGCACGTCAAGAAGCAATTCTGCAACAAGTAGAGGCTCTCGCAAAACAAGTTAATGGCACACCTTCTTACACTCAAACTTTACTAGATGAAATTACAGGATTAGTAGAATGGCCCTTTGCTCTTCTAGGAGAATTTGACTCGCAATTTCTAGAAGTGCACAAAGAACTTCTAATCAGCACGATGCAGGACAATCAAAAATATATCCCTTTGCTCAACGAGCAAGGTGAGTTATTGCCACAATTTCTTATTATCAGCAATATTGAAAGTAAAAACCCTGCTACGGTCAAGCATGGGAATGAAAAGGTTATTGTGCCGCGCTTCGAAGACGCAATGTTTTTCTGGCAAAGAGACAAGAATATTAACCTAGAAGATAATTTGACTAAACTTGAAAGTGTTGTTTATGAAAAACAATTAGGAACACTAAAAGATAAAATTGAACGAATATGTAAGTTAGCCATTTACTTATCAAAATACACACATGCTTCTGAAAAAGATTGTGAACGTGCTGCACAACTCAGCAAATGTGACTTAGTTAGTGAAACCGTTGCGGAGTTTCCAAAGCTGCAGGGCATTATCGGGCGCAATTTAGCTTTTATTAATAATGAATCTGAGCAGGTATGCTTAGCGATTGAAGAACAATATTTACCCAAGCAGTCTGGCGGTATACTTCCAACATCCTCTGTTGGAATTACTCTCGGGTTAGCAGATAGACTAGATACGCTAATTGGAATTTTTGCAATTGGCAAAAAGCCTACAGGCTTAAAAGACCCTTATGGATTACGCCGAGCTGCACTAGCTGTACTACGTATTATTATTGAAACACCTTTGGACATAAATCTGAGCGAATGTTTAAAAAATGCAGCAAGCCACTACCCATCCGAATTAAATGCAGCTCAAGCAGTTAGTGAAGTAAACGAATATATTAACGAACGTTATCGTGCCTATTTTTCAGACCGTGATGTACCACTAGATGTTATTGATGCTGTACTCGCAAATAGCCCCACCCATCCACACGATGTAGCTACCAAGGTTAATGCACTCATCAGTTTTCGACAATTACCAGACTCGAAGAGTCTAGCAGCAGCTAATAAACGAATACGAAATATTTTAAAGAAAATTGATCGCAACAGCATAAGCAATGTAGATATCGGTTTATTTAAAGAAGAAGCTGAAAGCAATTTACACACCGCAGTGGAAAATCTCTTCGAAGATGTAGAAAAGTTATTTAATAATAATAATTATGAACAAGCATTAAGTAAGCTAGCAGATTTACGCCAGCCAGTAGATAGTTTTTTCGATGATGTAATGGTGATGGATAAAGATGAAGCATTAAAAGCCAACCGAATTGCTTTATTGTACAAAATTGATTCTTTATTTATGCATGTTGCCGATTTTTCCAAGTTACAATCATAATTTATATCGGAGCTACACCTCATGAGTGAGTTAAAAGCAGTTGTTCTTGATCGTGATGGCGTCATCAATGAAGACTCAGATGAGTTTGTTAAATCGCCAGAAGAGTGGATTGCAATAGAAGGTAGCTTAGAAGCCATTGCAAGGCTCAACCAATCAAAAGTTAAAGTATTTATTGCTTCCAATCAGTCTGGAATAGCTCGAGAATTATTTGATTATGATGCGCTTACCCAAATACATAAAAAAATGCTATCCGAATTAGCACAGCATGGCGGTCATCTTGATGGAATTTTTATTTGCCCAGACTTGGAGGCTGAATGCCGTAAACCTAAAACAGGTATGTTAGTTGATATCGAAAAACGTGCACATATCTCTCTCGAAAAGGCACCTTTTATTGGTGACTCTATGCGTGATGTGCAGGCTGCCATCACTCATGGATCGCAACCCATTTTAGTTCGCACAGGGAATGGATCCGTTACTTCTCAAAGTGAACAGCTGCCTAGAAATATCCCTATTTATGATGATCTTGCACAAGCCGTGGACACCTTACTCTCCCAATAATTATTTTCTAAAAATAATATTAATTTCTAATGTTACAAACTATAAGATCCTTGCTTTTTTTAGCAGGCATGGCAGTACTTACTTTTTTATTTGGCTTTACCTGCTTATTCACTGTAGTTCTTCCATATGAATGGCGTTATCGATACATCACATACTGGAGCGCAGGTAACTTATGGTGGCTGCGCATTACATGTGGCTTAAAATCTGAAATTGTAGGAAAAGAAAATATTCCTCAACATCCATGCATCGTCATGGCAAACCATCAGTCCACCTGGGAAACCATGGCACTTGGACCAATCTTTCCACCATTAACATGGGTAGTTAAAAGAGAGCTTTTCTTTATTCCTATTTTTGGATGGGGCTTAGCGTTAACTCAACCTATCGCATTAAACCGAAGTGCCGGAAGAAGGGCTGTTGACCAACTAATTGAGAAGGGCATTGAAAAATTAACAACCGGTCGTTCAATATTAATTTTCCCAGAAGGCACGCGCACACCACCCGGCACTAAACGTAAATTCAAAATAGGTGGTGCAATGTTAGCAGAACAGTCTGGAGCTCCTATTATCCCTGTTGCACATAACTCTGGTTCATTCTGGGCACGCAAACAACTCACCAAAAAATCTGGCACCATAAGAATGATCATAGGGCAAGAAATAGTTACTCAAGGAAAAACAGCAGAGCAAATAAATCGTGAGGTATACGACTGGATAAATGCCCAACGCGATGAATTTGAGAAACAATAGTTAACATTAAATTAACAAAATTTTGATGTAACCACGTCCATGTATAAATAGAAATACAACTATAGTTTATCTTGCCAGCGTAAAAATATTTCAAATAACTAAATTTTTACCTTGATACAGTACGAATTCATGGGCAAGGGTTAGGGTGTTGTTGGTGAATCAGTTCTATGTTTTCTAATACTTCACTAGACAGCTTTATATGAATACTATCTATATTTTCTTTCAGTTGTTGCATTGAAGTTGCACCAATAATATTTGCAGTAATAAATGGCTGCATATTAACAAATGCTAAGGCCATTTGTGTTGGCGAGTAGCCACTTTCTTGGGCTAGCTTTACATAAGCTGCAGTAGCACTTACACCTTGCAGATTACTATATCTATTAAAACGCTCATACAGAGTTAAACGTGCATTTGCTGGTGTGCTATCAATATACTTGCCACTTAAAACACCAAACCCTAAGGGTGAATATGCAAGCAACCCCATTTGTTCACGATGAGACACTTCGGCCAATCCTACCTCATAGGTTCTGTTCAACAGGCTATATGGGTTTTGAATGCTTGCCATTGAAGGCCAGGAATTTTTTTGCGCAATCAATTGAAATTGCATTGCGCCCCATGGAGTTTCATTACTAATACCAATGTGACGAACCTTGCCTTGCTCTACTGCTTTAACTAAACATGCATATGCATCTTCCATCAGCATAGTTGAATCTAGTTCATCGTTGTCATTGTCTTGCTGATAACCTAATGATCCAAAATAATTTGTATTCCTAGCCGGCCAATGTATCTGATACAAATCTACATAGTCAGTTTGCAAACGTTTGAGGCTAGACTCTAATGCGGCGTTTATTTGTTCTGGTATTAACTGCACACCACCACGAAGGTAAGGCATCATTCCTGGGCCGGATACCTTAGTTGCAAGCACTATGTCTTTACGTTTACCGGTTTTTTTTAACCAAGTGCCAATATATTCCTCTGTTTTGCCTTGCGTTTGCTCCTTTGGTGGCACTGGATACATTTCTGCAGTATCAATAAAATTAACGCCTTCATTAACCGCATAAGAAATTTGCTCGTGAGCTTCAGCTTCAGTATTTTGTTCGCCAAACGTCATGGTACCTAAACAAATTTTACTAACTCGTATACCTGTTTTACCTAATTCATTAAATTGCATTTTTTATTTTATTAATTAAATAATACGAGTACGCCTGTATACCCATATAAACGATTATGAAAAATTTCACCATTTGCAAAAAATCCAGCCAAAGGAAAATTTCCTAGTTCTTGCTTAATCATCTTAAGCTCCTCTGAGTTATCGCCAAATTGATAACGGCCACGACCAAGGCAGTTATAATACAAACCTCCACGAGGTGGGCCTTGTAAACGCGACTTCATAGTTGCCAGCATCTTAAGCATATCAGCACGTGCGCTATTACCATCTCGCCGACAAAACATAAATTTACCACCTTCATAAATGTAGTCACCGACAGCGATAATTTTTTCCTCTTTATCAAATCCAATAATATTTCGTACCAAATAGTCCGCTGTATCCGATTGCTCAACAGGCAAACCTGCAAATATATAACCTGTTATTTTATTTAAATCTTTTGCTAATACTTCACCTATATCTTCACGTAAGACATCTAAAGCAGGTCGGCCATCTAACTCGATTAATAAATTGCGTTCTGCTTTTGTAATGACATGCTTTTGATCTAGTGGGGTACAACCTTGTGTATGACCAATCACGGTGTTTATTTCAGGAGAGAAAAAAATTCCTGACACACTACCTTGAATAATTTCATTAGCTACTTGGAAATTTTCAAAATTTGAAGAAGTAAGTCCACCAACTAAATAAGCAGCTGGAACAGTTTCAGATATTTTTTCAATTATATTTGGGGTCGCAGGATTACTTGGATCACCATGTATTATACCTACGTGTGGTAACTCGTCTTTGCAGTAACTAGAAATCTCTTCTAGTAACTTTTCTTCACTCACTTCATTACTACCGATAATAGAAAAATGCTTGGCATCAATATCTGCCAGCATTACCACTAGCGTTGGTTCTTCGTAAGACTCAGCGCCCGTGCTGCACACGCCTAAGCCCAAAGTACCCAACCAATGAACTATACCGGTCTCTTGTTTTAAGCGACCAAGGATAGCTTCTAGATCTTCACCAAGAGAATCATTGGCATAGATAAATCCAAGCTGATATTTGCCTCGGACATTCCCAAGTTGTAATAAGCAATCATTGACCAATTTACGTGGCTCAGGACCCGTAGCAACACCCAACAAAAATGGAGCGTTCATAAATTTATTATCACACTCACTTTACACCCCTGAACTTGGACGAACTTTAGCTCGTGTTGATCTATTAAATCAGTCACCACGGGCATATAACCGTTATTAGAATACAGATAATAGCTGCTCACTTTACCGGTTTCCTAGATCAAAACGAAATCTGTGTGCTGGCTCAAAGCAAAAATATCTATAACTCTATATATTAGCAATGATTACATTTATGGCTTAATAGTACTTATTAAGACAGTTAGATAAGTGCATATAAATTTAGCAGTATTTCTCACTTTTAAGATCTAACCGTATTAAGCCAAAAAATCCAATATTTAGAGTATATCTGCAACTATTTTAAGCAGATAGATCACGCGTTTAGGAGTATCAGTTGTTAACAGCACGACAATACACACGTGAATTTATTAGTCGATTCGTTCCTTATATGAAATGGATTGGCGAATTAAAAAACCCTCAAACTATAGTAAAAGATTGTTTTGCCGGCCTAACGGTCGCATTAGTGCTAATCCCTCAGTCGATGGCTTATGCTCAATTGGCCAATTTACCAGCCTACTATGGCTTATATGCGTCCTTCTTACCGGTAATTATTGCAGCTTTATTTGGCTCTTCTCGTCAGTTGCAAACAGGTCCTGTTGCAGTAGTTTCTTTAATGACTGCCGCAGCCCTTGAGCCATTAGCCACTGCAAATCCTGAAGGCTACCTAGTTTATGCAGCAATTCTTGCTTTCATTGTTGGAATCTTTCAGTTATCGCTAGGCTTATTGCGACTGGGTGTACTAGTAGAGTTTTTATCTCACCCTGTAGTAATCGGATTCACTAACGCTGCAGCTATTATTATTGGAACCTCCCAACTATCAAAACTCCTCGGCGTAACAGCAGAATCCGGCAGCCATTTCTATGAAACGATTTGGAATGTGCTAGTAGAAGCGAGTCAACACACCCACTTTCCAACGCTAATCATGGGTGTTGCCGCATTGGTGATTATTTTTAGTTTAAAGAAATATGCTCCCAAGATTCCAGGTGTACTTACTGCAGTAGTTGTAACCAGTGTAGTGTCGTGGCTGATTGGTTTTGAAGCATTAGGCGGCAAAGTGGTTGGCAATGTACCAGCAGGTCTACCTAGTCTTGGTGTCCCTGATTTTGATATGTCCATTGCAATTGATCTAATTGGAAAAGCAATTGTTATTGCAGTTGTAGGTTATATGGAAGCGATCTCCATAGCGAAAGCGATTGCTGTACAAACTCGTCAACGAATTGATGCGAACCAGGGCTTAGTCGGTCAAGGACTAAGTAATATTGTTTCAGGTTTATCTGGAGCATATCCTGTAGCTGGATCATTTTCTCGTTCAGCAGTGAACATGTCCGCTGGAGCACTAACAGGTTTTGCAGCAATTTTTACCGGCATACTCGTCGCCATATCATTAGTCTTGTTACACTTTAGCCAGTACCTCTATCACCTTCCACAAGCAACATTAGCTGCAGTGATTATCTCAGCAGTAATTAATCTCATACGTATCAAGCAAATTAAGTATGCATTCCGCGTGCATCCACATGATGGTTTCATTGCCATGCTTACATTTGTGTTAACGCTATATTTTGCACCCCATCTAGAAACAAGTATTTTTATTGGTGTTGTCCTTTCACTAGGGTTATTTATGTATCGCACCATGCATCCACATATCTCGGTACTATCAAGAGCAGCAGATGGTGAGCTACGGGATGCTGGGTCAAATATATTAAAAACATGTCCAAAAATTACTCTAATGCGTTTTGAAGGACCATTATTTTTTGCTAGTGCAATGTATTTTGAAGAAAAAGTTTTAGAACGTGTTGCTGCTAAACCAGATTTAAAATTTATTATTGTTGACGCAGAAGCCATCACTGAAATAGATGCCACTGGTGAAGATATGCTGCATCAACTTTCACTACGTCTAGCAGCACTAAATATTGAATTTGTTTTTGCGCGTACCAAACGTCAAGTAATGGATGTATTTGTACGTACTGGCTTTGCCGGCCCTGATTGGTCTGACCATTTTTACCGGCATGATGAAAGTGCAATAGAGTTTGCTTGGGAAAAAATTAACGACTGTACAGAAGAAGTCTGCCCATTAGCAAAAAGCCATGAGTGCCCATCTCGACGCATAGAAACTCATAAGCTTGCTGCCTTCTTAAAGGAAAGTGATAAACAAGAAAACACCTAATCTATCTGTTTTTCATAATGTAAATCTGATCAGATATTTTATGTCCGAGATTCCCTCCACGACGCTCAAACTTGGTTTGCGGACGTTGTTGTATAAAAGTAGATTTAGGGATTTCAGTAAACAAACCACTTAGCTTTACTGTTTCAGAGATGTGTTTAGCATATGGCTGCCAATCCGTAGCAATATTAAGCTCACCCTCATCAACCAATTTTTTCGCCAATAGCGTCAAGAATGGTACTTGAATCAAACGTCGTTTATGGTGGCGCCTCTTAGGCCATGGGTCTGCAAACCAGATAAGTACTGCTGAAAAACTGTTTGCAACAATATTATTTTGCAGCAATTCAACCACATCAGCGTTGATTACACGAATATTCTCAAGTTTAGAATCATAGGCGTTTCTCAACAAATTCCCTATGCCAGGCCGATACACCTCAACCCCCAAGAAGTTTAATTCAGGGTGCTGTTCAGCTAGAGCTAGTAGAGACTCTCCATTGCCAAAACCAATATCAAGCACAACGGCTTGTTTTTTTATAAACAACTTATCTAAATCGAGTTGTTGTTGTTCAAGCTCTATGCCGTAATGTGGCCAATGCTGTTGTAATGCTTCACGCTGCGCTTTAGTAAAGCGCCCTTCACGACGTACAAAACTACGAATAAAAGAGGAGGTCTGCTGCAAGAGATATACAACTTAAACGATTTTTAAAAAAAACTTCCGTCAATTGGAGACGAAGCCGATGCAAAGCGACGCCGAGGCATACGACCTGCTAAAAATGCTTCACGCCCAGCTGCAACAGCTTTATTCATCGCTGATGCCATTAAAACCGGATCTTTTGCTTCAGCAATCGCGGTGTTCATTAGTACACGATCACACCCTAGCTCCATCGCGACCGCAGCATCGGATGCAGTACCAACACCTGCATCAACAATAATAGGAACCGATGCACTTTCAACAATGGTAAATATGTTATGCGGATTACGAATACCTAATCCAGAACCAATAGGTGCTGCAAGCGGCATCACCGCTACACATCCCATATCTTCTAACTGCTTAGCCACAATTGGGTCATCACTGGTATAGACCATAACTTGAAAATCTTCAGCTATCAGTGTCTTGGCTGCATCGATTGTTTCAACCACATTAGGGTAGAGTGTTTTTTCATCTCCAAGCACTTCAAGCTTGACTAGCGAATGGCCATCTAATAGCTCACGTGCAAGTCGGCAAGTACGCACGGCATCTTTTGCGGAGTAGCAACCAGCAGTATTTGGTAAAATTGTAAACTCACTGGGTGGAATAACATCCAGCAAATTCGGCGCATCTTTATCTTGTCCAATATTGGTTCTACGAATCGCTACAGTAACAATTTGTGCGCCACTGGCAACAATAGCCGCACGTGTTTCTTGAAGGTCTTTATATTTTCCTGTGCCAACCAACAAACGTGACTGATAATTAATTTCTGCGAGACTTAGAAAGTCTTTATTAATTTCAGCTGCGGGAGAGATAACGGGATTTACTGTCATGATATTGCTTCTATGTTACATTCAAATCTAACGTAATAACGTGTTATCGACATACTAGAAATGAATAAATGCTGGTCTTCAAATTTCATTAATATATTGCTTCTGGCGCTGCTGCCGATTTACATAATCGTACATGCAACATTACTGCCCCTCTCTATCAGCGGTGCAGGTATAGCAGATGCAGGCTATGTTTCTATCATAACACTGACCTTTATCGGGTGTGCGATTCTGACACTCTTAATCCTTATATTTAATACTGATTTAGATGCGCCTAAGCTAACGGCAGCCACTTCAGCCTATGTTTTATTCATCTACCTTCTTAGAGAAGCTGATGTTCATCGATTATTTACCGTTGAACATGTAACACGGGGGAAGTTTTATTTGATGCCTGAGGTTCCCTTATGGCAAAAAGTTTTTGCAGCCGCTATCTTCTTAGTTTTAATAGTATGTATTTTATATTTATTAATTAAATATCTACGTGGAATGCGGCAGAAATTACTTAACCTTGAGCCCCATATCGTTGCGTTATTCTTATGGTTTACAGTTTTAGTTATATCGCAACTATGTGATCGATCAGATTTAAATCACACACACTTGGGAAGAGTCATAGAAGAATGTTGTGAATGCTGGGCCGCTATGTTCTTATTTCTTGCAACTGTACAGTCCATTCCCAGCTTAAAATTGCATAGAAAATAATTAGGTGATTGGCAAAACTGATACAGAGAAGAACTATTTAGCAAAAATCCTGCTATCAACCACCGCCGATCGCATGAATTATCTCCACATGATCACCAGGTTGCAGTACGTGTTCTAACAATTCGCTTCTTGGCACTATTGCTTCATTTACCTCTAAAGCTAACTTTTTCTCGGCTAAACCTAGCGATTGCAACAATGCTTGTGCGGTTAATTTATCATCAACCTCTTTTGTTTCACCATTAATTACTATTTTCACAGTTAAATATCTTGATAAATTGTATTCTCTTGTAAGATAGTAATTATAGTTGTTGTATTCAGTTAATTCAGATTTTCTCACACCAGCATCGAAAAGACGTGCCAAATAAATTAAATAAACATTTTGATGTGCTAGTCGTTGGCGGTGGGATCATCGGCATGCTAACGGCCCAAAAACTCCTTGATGAAAAACTTAAAGTTGCTTTAATTGAAAAAGATGAGCTGGGTGGTAAAGCAACATGGGCCGCAGGAGGCATTTTATCCCCCCTAAATCCTTGGCAACTAGATGTAACTGCACAGCTATTAGCTGATGAGGGCAGATATAATTTTCCAGCATTAGCAGATGAGTTGAAACAAGAAACAGCTATTGATATTGAACTTCTACAATCAGGCATGTTAATTCTTGATATAAACGAAAAACAGCAAGCATTAAAATGGGCTAAAGATAATAATGAAACAGTAGAAATTCTTTCACATATAGATTTACTAAAATTTGAACCAAATTTATCAAATAACATAAAAGAAGCGCTGTATGTTCCTGACGTTCAACAAGTTCGACCTCCCAAACTTATCGCTGCGTTAAAAAAATATTTACAACAACAAAAAATTGATATTCTTGAGCATACTGCTGTTGAAAAAGTCTTAATAGAATCAAATCAAGCAGTGGGCATCACTACAAAAAATTATAATTTTCACGCCGAGAGAATAATTATCTGTAATGGCGCATGGGCCAATGATTTATTTCCAACAGCAAGCAATATGGATATACATCCCATACGCGGACAAATGCTACTTTATCGACCACCAGAAAAAATTCTTACACGTATCGTTCTTAAAGAAAAATCTTATTTAATTCCCAGGCAAGATGGCCATATCTTATGTGGCAGTACTATTGAAGATGCTGGCTTTGAAAATAAGATTACTCAAGCCGCACGACGCTCCTTACAAAATATTGCAAATGAACTCGCGCCTGTGTTATCTAAACTCACGCCTATAAAACAGTGGTCCGCACTACGACCTGGAACAAATCGTGTTGTACCTTATATATGCGAACATCCCAGTATTGCTGGGCTTTACTTAAATAGTGGGCACTATCGATATGGCATCATTATGAGCTTAGCCTCAGCCAGGCTTATGACCAAGCTAATAACCAATTCGCTGAATAGGTCACAAATATCGGTGTTTACGTAGTAGATAATGAATTATCAACCTAACTTGGTAAGGTGTTAATCGTGCAAATAGACTTTGTCTTATTTATCTCTATAATTTAATAATATGAAGAATCTGGATCAATTCCCAAAATCTCGTGCTGATGTATTGGATATGTTGCGAAATTCTGGCATCACGCCTACCTCTCAACGCATCAAAATTGGTGAAGTCTTATTCGCGTGTGAGCAACATTTATCAGCAGAGCAAGTATTAGCAGCGGTAAACCAGGACGACGATGAAGTTTCAAAAGCAACCGTTTATAACACGTTAGGTGTTTTTGCTAAGCTCGGTTTGATTCGTGAAGTGATCATAGACCCATCAAAAGTATTCTACGATTCCAACTTACGCAAGCATCATCACTTATATTACTCTGACACTGGTGAGCTAGAAGATGTATCGGATGAGAGTGTAGAAATCTCTAGGCTCCCTGATTTGCCTGCTCACATACAGATAGAGGATGTAGACGTCATTATTCGCGTTCATCGTAATTAACGCTAAAATCTATAGATTCTTTATTCTATAGCTACCACTTTTCCCACACTTCAAATATGGTATGAACGTCTTTCTTACGTGTTCGAATACCGGTTTGACGATCTATAGCGTTAGCCTTATCTATAGCTAGATTAAATGCATTAGAATTTTCATCACCATCTCTAGTTTGAAAATAAGTTACTAAAAACCAACCGCGCTTATTAAGTATCGCGCTATCCTCACCATCTAACTTTTCTAACTCATCGCTCATTAGAATTCCCCTGCATAGTGAGTCATCACAGCTTCTAAAAGTTCTGGCAAAACATCCAAGTTAGAATGCAATAATTTAATTAATACCACCGAAAATAATCCCCTTCCAAACGGTTATTTACATAAATAATAGTTGCAAATACAGCTATGTAAAAAATACAGTAATTACACGAGTATTCAACCCAAATTTGATTGAATTTCCTTATAGGCCGCTCAAATGCCCCGTCTTTACAAACATGACACATTCTTGCCTAGTAAAAGGGGTATGAAAACTATTTGAAGGACTCCTCAACCATGTACCTTTTGGGTAGCTACCAAATTCATCTTCAAAAGCGCCCTCTAATACAAATATTTCTTCGCCACCAATATGTTGATGAGCTTGAAAAATGGTATTAGCCTCCCACTTTACAAGTGCTACATGCTCAGATCCATATTCATGCAGTGGCATAACACTTATACCAGGCACTTGGCCCGGCAACCATTGCTGCTGATTAGTTTGAATATGTAATTGCTTCAAGTCATTTTGCTGAAACTGCTGAAGCTTAACAAAGATAGTACAGCCTTCTTCACTAAAGGGTGAATGCGAAGTGCCGGCAGGATTACGCAGATAACTCCCTACTTCATAATTTCCATGATTATCGGAAAATGTGCCTTCGAGAACAAATATTTCTTCACCTTTAATATGTTGATGAGCAGGAAAAGCGCTATTAGCTTGATAGCGCACGATTGTTGTGACTGGCTCAGGCTTTTGGTTTATCCTTTCTAAGCGCTTACGTAAGACGCCACCCGCTTCAGAGGCTTCCCATTTTATATTGGCTGTCTCCACTACTGCACGTAAGCTGTTATCTGCATTGAGTTCTTGTATTGGTTGCATGGTTTGATTATTGCTTAAAGATACAAATAAAATTTTACTTATAATATGCAATCTACAACAAACAAATCAGTACTAATTTTATTGCTTATAGTAACTGTACTATTGCTCACCATAGGCTTAGTTGCACCAATTATTACCTTCAAGAAATTCATCTTCATTCAAAATACATTTTCTATTTTAACAGCTAGCTGGAGCCTTCTTAAAGAGGGCCAGCTATTTTTATTTATTGTTATTACATTATTCAGCATAATTTTACCTATTTTTAAGATCACAATGCTTGCCAAGCTATTATTAAGTCGTGCTTTAGTCAGCACAAGCGCTAAAAAAACACTCGGCCTTATGCATCGCTTTGGAAAGTGGTCGATGCTAGATGTATTTGTTGTAGCGATATTAGTAGTAGTCGTAAAACTAGGGGCAATAGGTAATGTAGAAAAACATATTGGCTTATACGCTTATGCTGGCGCCGCTATCTTAATGATGCTATTAACAAACATGGTCATTCGCCATTTAAAACAACAAGAAATTTAATCTGATTTTCTAAATGGTTGCAAAAGCAAGCGATCTAACCAAAGTTCTCGCAGTTTACGAAAGCTTTCAATACCTATCTCCATATTGTCATGCCCAGCATGTGGCTGAGATTGATAAGTATTAAACATGTAATCCCACCATGGTAAATTAAACCCAAAGTTGCTGTTAGTTTCTTCCTTTATAATAGAATGATGGACACGATGCATATCAGGTGTAACAACAAACCATCGCAAAACCTTATCAACCATCAGAGGTATGCGGATATTTGCATGATTAAATAACGAGGTCGCATTCAGCACCATTTCGAAAACTAAAACTGAAATATAGGGTGCACCAATTGCTAGCACCACCAACATTTTTATAGCAAGAGATAGAAGAATCTCTACTGGATGGAAACGTATACCGGTTGTCAAATCAAAGTCTAAATCTGCATGATGCACGCGGTGCAAACGCCATAAAAATCCAACTTTATGAAATATTATATGTTGTATATATATAGCAAAATCTAATATGAGTAAGGCTACAAACACCTCAACTAACCCAGGCAAATCAAATAAATTTAATAACCCAATGTTTAATAATTCTGCCTTTACTGCAACAAACACTAAGGTAACTGGAATAATTAGCCTTATCACAATTACGTTTATTAAGCTTATAGTCACATTATTAAGCCAGCGAACGTTCTTAGGATAAGTATTTAAACGACGTGGAGCTAGCCACTCCCATAATGCTAATACGGCAAATACAACTATAAATACACCTAGGCGAACACTTGCATCTTCATTTAGCAATAAATCAAGCATGCATGTATTCCATATCCTTACTACCTTAATAGAAAGTAATAAAAAAGCTATTCAGTAATAATTATATACTGTTGTTGATATTTTAGATGAATGAATACTAAGAAGTTTAGTATCTAGTAGAAGTGCCATCCATGGCTTGGGGACTTCCTTATGTATATAAGACTTATGCAACAGAAGTTAGTTCGATTTGTTTCTATATAACATGGAAAAATTACTCGATCCTCATCGTTAGTTTTATTAATGAAACATGCAAAAATAATTTAGATGTAATTTTACATATCTTCACAAAGTGTGGAATTTAATGATATTACTCCTGATTATTTTGGTACAAAAAATAAGGTAATAAGACATTATTAATACTATTTGCGGACGCTAGAGTAGTAGGAACTAAGCAAAGGCCGTGCTTGTCATATAGTTACAATGTTTTTAGCCAAATAAGTCTTAATTGCAGTATAGTATTTACTGCAATTTCAACATTTTTCCATGATTTTTCAGGGGCTTAGAAGATTAAGCATATCGATATGAATGTAATATCACGTCTACTAATAGTGACCGTAATTTGCATGTTTATCCAAGCATGCAGTAGTACGTCATCATCAAGCAGTATGCCTTCAATACCTTCTACTAACTCAGAATCAGAATCTAATACTGAGTCTACTGATCAAGCTGCTTCTGAAGAATCTTCCTCTGAACAATCGACAGAAAAAAAACAAGCAAGTAAAAGTAACGAAGAATCAAATCAAGATGAAGCTAAGAACCAAAGTAAAGTGTCACAACAAGGTGGTGCACAAACAGAAGAGGAAAAAATTGCTGCATTAGATTCACAACTCGAAAAAGAACTGCATGCATATGATAAACAATTACATCAAGAGCTTGAAGAGGCTGAAGAACAGAAACAGGCACGTGCTAAAGAAAATGCAGCATTAGATAGTGCCGAAGATGGTATTGATGCAGATGAAGAATTAGCTTCCGGTGATGACGGCGAAGATTTAGAACAAGATGGGTCTAATGAAGAACAACTCGCTAATGCCGGTTCACAACAAACCAATAAAAAAGATGAGTCAAAAAATTCTGCAGATGGCACTAACGAATCCAGTACAGGCAGCACTGGCCAAGGAAATAAAGGCACCGCACCCAAGAACATTCCAAGCGGTAATGATGATGATGTTGTTGCCAGACAATTACGTGAAGCGGCAGAAAAAGAACAAGACCCTGAACTACGCGAAAAACTTTGGGAAGAGTATCGTAAATATAAAAAACAACAAGCAACTGCTACAGCACCGCCATCTAACGTATCTAATCAATAATTAAAACCATAGCGCATGTATAACTATAATAATTTTTCAGCACTTTTTTCAATTTTATTGCTATTACTATTTTTAAATGGTTGTTCAACGACTGGTATTAAAGTTAGCGAGCCAGAAGAAATAGAAACTGAGACTACGCAACTACAAGAAAGCATGCTGCTGGATGTAGGTATTTTATTATTCGAAAAAGGTGAAATCACTGACAAGCAAATAGAAAAAGAAGGTGCGAACGAAGATATACGTGAAGCTGAATCTCGATACATGGCTTATCATCTAAAAGAAACCATGCAAAAATCAAATGGCTGGGGCGCTATTCGTGTGTTACCTGCAAAATCTTATATTGCTGATGTTGTAGTAACCGGAACAATCTTAACATCTAACGGTGAAGAGATGATGCTTAAAATCAATGTCATGGATAGCACAGGACAAGCTTGGTTTGAGAAATCCTATAAAACCTTCGCTGATGACGAGACATACCTTCAAACAAGACCCGGCAGAGATGTTTATCAATATGTGTACAACCGTATTGGCAACGACATTCGCAAGCATCGTAAGAAATTAACAGATAAAGAACTGGTTTCCATTCGGAATACGTCTGAAATTCGCTATGCAGCAGGAATTTCGCCTGACCCATTTAATAGTTACATTGATTCCGATCCAGATGGGCATAGCACCATCACTCGATTGCCTGCTAGTGATGATCCAATGTTAGATCGTGTACGCAAAATAAGAGATAGAGAGTTTTTATTTATAGATACCATTAATGAGCATTACTCTAACTTCTATGAAGAAATGTGGTCCCCATATGAGAACTGGCGAAAATATTATTTGATTGAGTCTGATCAACGTCGCGCTGTTGAACGTAAAGCCAAACAAACTAAATTTGTAGCCGCATTGATAATGGTTGCAGGTATTATGCGTGGCCCAGGATTATTTACTACTGGTGCACTGCTATACAAAAATGGCATGGACATAAGTGAAGAAGCAGAAATTCACAATGAGGCCATTCGTGAACTTGGAGATTCATTGCAAGCTGAGGTGAGTCCACTAGTAGTTGAAATAGAGGGGCGCACTGTAGAATTAACTGGTTCTATAGAAGAACAATACCAAAAGTGGCGCGAGTTATTACGCGAAATTTATTTTAATGAAACTGGTTTTGCCTACGATGACACTACTGTTGAAACAGACAGTACGTCATTATAACGCTACAAATACTCATATCGAATACAGAACATAATACCTCCTACATAAATCTGTATGGAATTAAACCAACTTTTATTAGAGCTATTGAATTGCAATGGATGACAAAGATGCTAATCCAATTGAAGCAATTGATTTTGAAACTCTACAGCAGCCCGTACAGCATAATAAGAAATCTACGCCGCTTTTAAATACCAAAACAACTGCATGGGTTGCGTTTATATTTTTATTGTTTTGTGGCCTTATTGTTTTTATGTTCTTACCAAAGTATGTTGCAGAAAAGCGTAATCTAGACACTGATACTGTCATCAAGCCAAACTCAACTGAAACATTCCCTATAGAAAAAAATACAGCATTCACAGAGGAGAAGCCTGCTCAAGAAATTCAGCAAGAGCCTTTAATACAATTATCTCCAGAAGAAATTAGTGCATTAAAACTCGAAGCAGAGGAATTATTACTACAACTTATCGAAAAACAAAAAACTCTAGAGAACAAAGCCATACAGCAATGGGCTAAACAAGAATTTAATATTGCACTTACATTAGGCACTACTGGCGACGAGCATTTTCGCAAACAAGAATATAAGGAGGCCATATCATCTTATAAAGATGCCGTTATAGTATTAACTGATCTTGAAGAACGTATAGCGCCCACCCTTGCGGAGCACTTACAAAAAGGTGAACTAGCACTATCACAGGCAGAAAAAAATACTGCAATCATTCATTTTGAATTAGCAAGGTCAATTGATTCAGAAAACCAACAAGCGATAAATGGATTATTAAGAGCTGAAACTATAAAAGAACTATATGTTCTTCTTGAGCAAGGCGGGACATTTGAGGCATCAAACCGATTTGTTGATGCAAACAAAATATATATAAAAGCTACTGAGTTAGACCCTTTGTCTTCAGAAGCTAAATTAGCTTTGAATAGAGTTAATAACCGAATCAATGAAATCGAATTTACCAAACTCTTAAACCAAGGCTATACATCTCTAAAATTGCGTCAGTTTGGTGATGCCAGATCTGCTTTTGTCGCCGCACAAAGGTTGTTCCCTAATTCAGCCAAAGCAAAGCAAGGACTAAGCTCAATAGAACAAGCTATATATAAAGAGAAACTATCGGCATTGATGGCTGAGGCCGAACATTTTGAAAAAACAGAAGATTGGAACAATGCTGCTGAAAGTTATCAACAAATTTTAATGCTCTCTCCAAATCTATTTTCTGCACAACAAAAGCTGGATCGTAATCGAGAACTTGAAGAGACGCTTACCAAACTTGATGATCACATTCAAAACAAATTGAGATTAAGCTCTGAGTCAGTTGCTAAAGAAGCCAATCAATTATTAAATAAAATATCTACTATTGAGAATCCTGGGACTAAAATTCAGCAAGGTGTGATTACTCTAAATAATTTGATACAACTTGCCAAACAACCGGTCGCTATCACTTTACAATCTGACAACCTAACAGACATTGTAGTATTCAAGGTAGGCAAGTTTGGAAAGTTTAAGCAGAAAAAACTTGAACTTAAAATAGGCAAGTACACCATAGTGGGCTCACGACCAGGGTTTCGAGATGTTAGGGAAACATTTACTATATCAAATGAGATGTCAGGAAAAACTATATCAGTTCGCTGTGATGAACCGATCTGATTATTTAAAGTCTAAATTGAATAACTAGAAATAATGATAGAACAAGTCTGCATAAGTGATCGCAAAGGCCCGCGGTTTTATACACACGCTGACTTTCCATTATCGATTGGTTTTCATGCCAATGCTGATATTGAGATTGAGAATAATACAAGTTCTTCAAAACCTTCGAAAGATCCAGCATTTTTAATCATCATTGTAAATCGCGCATACATTGATACTGAAGACTCTAAATTCAAGATTCAAATTAATAGTGAAAAAGTAAAAGGCCAACAAGAAATTCAACATGACGATATATTGGAAATTGAAGATACTGCCTTTCACTGTGAATTAATTGGCAACACACTTTCTATATCTTTATATGAAGATGACTCTCATCTTGTTTCCAGAACTGAAGCCATTGCATCTGATGGTGAATTAATTGAACCAATCATTCCTATTGAACCTATTGTTAGCAAACAACCTAACAAACGTATAGGTCGTCTCTTATCATTCGTTGGATTATTATTATTTGGTTTGTTGACTGTAATAATTGCTTATATTTTTACAGCTAAAACTTTATTGATTGATATTGAGCCTGTTCCAGATCGAATGGCTTTACATGGAAAGATTTGGCCAATAAAGGTGCGTGGACGCTATTTAGTACAACCAGGAAAGTACTTAATTCAAGTTGAGAAAAAAGGCTATAAGGAATTAAGCAAAGAAATAAAAGTTACTAAGCACCAATCTCAAACTTTTTCTTTTACCATGGATAAAAAACCGGGTTATCTAAATATCTCTAGCCTGCCTGTTGAACAGGTCTCTATAGTAATTGATGGAAAAGATTATGGTCGTACACCAACTAATAACATTGAGCTTGCAGCAGGAACTTACGTCTTAGAAGCTAAAGCGGAACGATACCAGCCCTATACAACGCAATTAGTAATAGAAGGAAAAGAAGTACAACAACAATTAAACATAGAGTTATTTCCAGACTGGGCAGATGTAGTCGTAGACTCCAAACCCTCAGGTGCAGAAATTTGGTTAAATGGAGAAAGTAAAGGCATAACACCACAAACCTTAGAGCTTGAATCAGGTTCGTATAGTCTAGACTTACGTCATAAAGACTTTATGCCTTATATAAAAGATTTTTCAATTGATGCCAGTCAGCCATTTGACCTTCCTATCGCTGAATTATTTACGAGCCCTAGCCATTTAGTTGTGACTAGCGCACCAGCTAAAGCAACTGTAACCATTTCAGGTGAGCAACATGGTGTTACACCTTTTACACTGCGTCTACATCCAAACATAGAGCACACAATCATGCTTTCTAAGCCTGGGTATCGATCTAATCAACAAATCGTCAAGCTGAATCCAGGCGAACAACAAAACATCTCAGCTACATTAGAAGCTATATTAGGTACCGTATTATTAAATGTTGAACCAACAGATGCGGAAGTTTTCATAAATGGAAAATTTGTTGGTACTGGCAATGTTAAGTTATCTTTACCTAGTGCAAGTCATCGAGTTGAAATCAGAAAATCAGGCTATGAGGTATATGAAAAAATGATTTCTCCAGAACCAAATACACCCCAGGTATTTGATATTGGACTTTCACGTATCGTAAATACTGCAAACGTTAGCAAACCAAATACTCTGCGCAGCACAGAAGGCCATGAATTAAAATTAATTTTTGGTGGAAAGTTTTCAATGGGTGCGCCACGACGTGAGCAAGGCAGACGTTCTAATGAAGCATTACACTCTGTCGAACTTGTAAGACCATTCTATGTTGGCATTCATGAAGTAAGTAACCAACAATTTTTAGCATTTGACAGAACTCATAATAGTGGCTCATATAAAGGGCAAGACTTATCTGCAAATAATTTGCCAGTTACTAACATAAGTTGGGATGATGCAGCCGCTTATTGTAATTGGTTAAGTGAAAAAGAGGGTCTTAATACAGTATATCGCGAAGAAAATGGAATTTTAGTTGCCAAAAATCCGATTCCAAATGGTTATAGGCTACTGACTGAAAGTGAGTGGGAGTGGGTCGCACGAATCCAGAGCAGTAACAGCATGAATCGCTATGAATGGGGAAACAATTTTCCACCTACTGAGGTTACAGGTAACTATGCAGACCAATCAGCTGCAGAGTTATTAGACCCGGTACTTACTGATTATAATGATGGTTTTATATCATCATCTCCAGTGGGTAGCTTTAAAGCTAATTATTTTGGTAT
Organism: Gammaproteobacteria bacterium; assembly: GCA_045105815.1. Classification (GTDB taxonomy): domain Bacteria; phylum Pseudomonadota; class Gammaproteobacteria; order UBA4575; family UBA4575; genus JABDMD01. The sequence continues at coordinate 3,018 of JBGCDX010000076.1, read as the reverse complement.
TTATGATATGGGTGGCAATGTTGCTGAATGGACGCACGATTACCACAGTATTTACCCTAGCTTAAGTGATGATGTTTTCACTGATCCGAGTGGACCAGTTGTAGGTCAAGCGATAGACAACAAGCATGTAATTCGTGGTGCGTCTTGGATGCGTGGCGATTTAAGTAGCACTCGATTAAGTTACCGCGACCGTGATAATGGCAAACGAATTGATGTTGGATTTCGAATCGCTAAGTACATAGACTAATACCGCCATGATTTCACGTTATATATCAATAATACTGATACTTTTATGTTCCACTGTAATAGTACTCGCAGAAGATGAGAAAACTCAAACTGATAAAAAAGAAAAAACTAATGTTTCAAAACCAAGTATTGGTAAACGTGCTCAAGTAAAAACTCTAGAAGAGTTTATACCATCCGAAGAAGTTTCTGCAGATAAAGCGGTTGCTTTTCCAAATGACATTTAAAATTAACTTATTAAAATGAAAAAAAACTTCCCTTTCGAATTTATATATCAAGTATTTAGCTTGTTAATTATCATTATTGTTGTTCATGCAGCGTATGTTGCCATTATTCGTCCCAATGCACAGGCAGAACTAGAGCAACAAGCAGTTCATCTTAAAGCGGATAAAGACTACGTTACCAAAAGGTCTATTTATGTATTAATACGTGATTATGAACAAGAAGCATGTTTCATCTTAATGTTTTGGTCAATTTTTATAATGGCTTACAAAGGTACAGTATTGATTAAAGAACGCAGCTTATTAAATAAAGACATATTACATGCTAAAGATGGAATTAAATTTTTACCACAAGATTCACGTGAGTTAACAAGACAAATTCAAACGCTTCCTGATGATGAACAAAAATATTTGCTGCCAAGAGCTTTAAGCATTGCAATACATCGATTTAGCTCGACAGAAAATATTCAAGACGTTTCTTCAGCTGCTTCCACAGTGTGTGAATCAGAAGCCGAACGCCTAGATTCTGAGTTATCCATCATTCGTTATATAACTTGGGCAATTCCATCTATTGGATTTTTAGGAACAGTACGAGGAATTGGTGATGCGTTGGGCCAAGCTCATAAAGCTGTTGAAGGTGATATTTCAGGTGTTACGGAAAGTTTGGGTGTAGCGTTTAACTCAACATTGATTGCACTGTGTATCAGTATTGTCTTGATGTTTATAGTCCATCAATTACAGCTACTTCAAGAACGCTATATATTAGACGCCCAGAATTACTGCAATAATAATCTGATTCAACATCTTCAAGTAAGTTAGAGTGACTTGCTTTGTCTACTACCGAGTCAATTAGAATAATCGATCTCTACGGTAGTGGCGTACGTATTAGTGATGGCGAAAACATACTAGTTGATAGTAAAAGTTATGCACTGATTGAATCAGATAAATCAATAACCATTGGTGAACAAGCTGAGCATCTTGCTCATTTGCGGCCACGTGAATGCAGCACATTATTCTGGAGTCAGCTAGCAGAAAATAGCAACACTAAACTCGTTATCAGTAATGCCGAGATTGCATATCGACATCTAGAGTCTGTGTGGAAATTAGCAGAGGGTTCTGATCAATTAGTCATTTTAATTACCCCCGTAACACTTAGCAAAAATGAACTAGGCCTACTCTTAGGAATTTGTAACAAACTTTACATTAATGTCGCTGGGATTGTATGTAATGCATCATTGGCACTGCAGCATCATATTAATGACTGCAAGGCTGTTTTTATTGATCTCCAGCAACAACAACTTGCACTAACAGAACTAAATCAGAATAAACAAGGAGTCTCCCTTGAACAACCCAGCCGTATATTAAACTATGGCTTACACAAATTCACTCAAAATGCTGCAAACAGCATTGCTAAAAAATTTGTTTCTGAAACACGTTTTGATCCATTACACAATGCAGCTGATGAGCAACAATTTTTTGATAAGCTACCGCTCTGGCTTACAACATTAGTTGAGACAGATATTATTGAGTGCAAACTAAGCACAGGAGAGAAACACTTCTCTATACAATGTGAAAGTGATTTACTACGAGATGCCAATAGAAATTTATTTGAAGATCTTGCTGCTCACTTAAATGTACTATTTCACAACCATAACAATATCGCTATTTTCTGTAGTGAATCCTGTAGACAAGTATTTGGCTTGCAAGATTACTTAATCAATCTTCCTGGCTGTGCTGTTATTCAACAAAATAACCTAAGCTTAAGCAAGCAAGCTGTCTTATTTAAACATGAGATTACAAAAGGTGAGCAAGTACACTTTGTGAATGTTTTGCCTTGGCAAGAAACAGATGATATTCCTACTTTAACATTTAGTTCTGGAAAACTATCCAACCTCTCCAGCATTCCAACGCATGTTCTACTTAATGGATATGCACATTCACTGCAACAAGATCTGTTTATTTCACCTGGCCCAAATGCTAGGCCTAAAATACTACTTGAGAAAAACCCGAATAGCTTATGCAAGATCTATACGGATGGCCTGAGTGTAATAATAAATATTTACGATACAGAAGATATTATCTTGAATGAACGCTGCTTAAAAAGTACTACTGTAGTTAATATCAATGATTTATTAAAGATACAAGGACATGCAGAAAAGTTACAGTTCATAAAAGTAGTTGGTCATGAAGAATAGAGGTATTAACGCATTCAGCCTAGCTTTTTTAGATGTAATGTTTTGTGGATTTGGTGCAGTTATATTATTTTTTATGATTATTAATGCAAATACTTTTGAAAGAAGAGAAAAAATTAATTACGACATTACCGGTGAAGTCAGAAAGCTAGACGTTGAAATATTGGAAGCCCAGAGATTTTTGGTTGAACTCAATAATTCCTTGCAAGAAGTAGATGATGAGTTAGTTAAAACACAAGGGAATACACATGAAGTTATTGAGAAGATTAATAAAGAAAAAGTTGAACTAGCAAGATTAGATAAAGATACACTTTCCAAGCTTGAGAGTATCGAATCACTAAAAACAGACTTAAAATCAATCG
>JBGCDX010000075.1:0-25864 GCA_045105815.1 Gammaproteobacteria bacterium | reverse complement strand
AACAAGTTTGCTGGTTTGTTTATCACCCGTATATGGGTTAACTGTAGAACATGAAGCAAGAATGATGGATAAGAATATAAATCCTGCGATATTTAATTTTTGTGAAATTTTCATCACTACCTCCTTTTGCAAGCATCACAATTTATGCGAATACTCATTTATTTTGAAATTAACCGAAAACAATCAAACCCGAATCACCCACATCAAGCTTAAATTCAGTTCACTTCACCAATAAATATTTGGACCCAATGTCAATTAGGTGGTTCAGTTTCATTGCTATCTATTATCACGCAGCTTGTCGCGCTATTTTGCCTTTTAAAGCTCCATATATCGGCATATTCATGCCATGTATCTAGAGTCGATTATTGCCTGTTTCACATTGCGGCAATTGAAGTCAAACTCATGTAACGAATTTAATTAAAAGAACTTTTTGTTCACAAAGCATCTTGTAACTAAGGCGAGTGACAAGTGAATATTCTTAATATACAACCATTTCAAAATGTATTTTAGAACCTCAGAACAGAATTAATGCTACAACAACACATTGCAAACAAAATACGTGAGTATTTACCAGAAGTTCATGCTGAAGACATCAGCTTTGATGAAGGTGTTATGCAACCGCATGCAAATGATCTAAAGAAGTTTTCTGATTCTATTCAAACATGGGCGCATACCGTTCTCGAGAAAGAAAAACTCCCTACTCTTGCTCATGAAGCTCAACCTTTAGTTAATAAGTACAACATTGAAACTGATGAAGGATGTGCATTACGAATGGTTATTGAGCTAAATGCACTAAATACCTCATTGCAAAATAATGATGCTGGAACTGCTGCACTCGCCAGTATGAAACTGCTTGAACATGTTTGGAGCAGTTCAATCTTTAAAGTCAGCCAAGAAACCACTGCTAAAAATGTTGTGGGCACAAAAACCAGTACCCCTATTAAAAATGTCGCGTCAAACAGCAACACTCTTGCTGAGCAAGGCAAACAGCTTTACCAAGAGACCATTAATAATTTAAAAGAAAAATATCCACACTGTAATGTAAACGCACTTCGGTTATTGGCTGCAACACGTTTAAACGTTAGCAAACAAAAACTTGATGACCTCGACATTACTCCTGAGTAGCATTTGAATAATGAGCGATAATAACAACAATCACGATTTATTCAGCGCCTCATTAGAGTCGATTGTTACTAGCAATCGAGTTGAAAAATACCAACGCTTTAAGAATGATTTTCAACGCGAATGTAATGCAACCTTGGATAATGCTCAAGAATGGATTAAGGCAGAGTTACCTATAGTCACCGACTATATTGATGCCAATGCTATAAAAGATGAACTAAGACAGAGCAAAATATCCAGCAGACGCAAACATCTATTATCTGCATTGTTATTTGAAAAAAATTTGCGTGAAGTTATAAATATGAATAACGCGCCGACAGCCGCTATAATGGCGATGCATATGTTTAATCACATGTGGCAAGCAAAAGTTGAATTAAATGGCTCACTACCGGTTGTAGCAACGGTTGCAAATACTGCATCAGCCAAAACTACACCTCAAAATCATGTTGCAGAAGAAACTTACAACGATACACGAGAAAAGATTCTTACCAGCTTAATTGAAAAAGGAGAGAAGTTAATTCAAGACTCTCAAATTCAACCAAAATTACAAAAAGAGAAACCTGATCAACCAACAAGCAAGCCTTCACCAAAAACACCACAAAAACAACAAGTAAAAACGAAAAACAGATTACCCACACAAAAGAAATCTGATCTTTGGCAACAAGAATCAGAAAAAGCTAAACATCAAAAACGGTTCGGATTGAATCAGAAAAACAAACCGAAAAAGAAATCACTCGGTATGTTGTCAAAAGTTGCGACAAAAATTCCATTGAGAAAGAACAAAGTCAGCGCACAAAACATCATAAATGAAAAAAATAAAAATTCTTCAAGTCAAGCAGATGATAGTTTATTAGAGGACCCAAATCGCTCTTCTATTATGGTCAACCCCGGATTTTCTGACAGCATTGATGACTCATTAATACAGGCACGCTCCACCTTATTGGGCAAACCAAATGAATCTGGCGTCACTGTGCATAAAATGATTAAGGAACGCAATCATGACAGACAAGAACCTGGTAGCAATACTATTATTATGAAATTGGCTTCTGGTGCTGGAAAACCTAGTGGAGCAAATTTAAGTGTTCCTGAACAATGCCAACAAGCTATCAATATACTTACCGATCGATTCCCTGGTTACGACATGGTTGCTATACGTCACATGGCTGCTGAAAAAGTAGGTGTTTCACCTCAATATATTGAAAACTTAAACATCTTGCCTGAAAAAACCGGTTAATTTAGTTTGCATATTGAAATGCATGATCCCAAATATAATCTAAAATATATTTAGCCACCGCAGGCTCAGAAACTTGGTATCTATCATCAGGTAATTTTTCAATAACCGACTTTTCACCCTCGTTTAAGTATGGCGCTCGTAAATCATGTAGTTGCTTTAATGCGCGCTTGATATTTACATCAGCATCAATCAAGAATTGTTTCTTAATCCATAAATTTACTTTACTAGCAATTTCATCTTCGCTAAGAGGTTTTTTTTCATTAACCATCAACGTATAAACTAGAATTGCTTCTTTTGTTTGCTCTTCCTCTGCAGAATCTACAATTGCATTGAGCGTACCTTGCGAAACATCTAAACTTTTAAAAAATAAAACATCAGTAACCTTCTTTAAAAACTCTAATCGCTTACTTTTATACTTCACATATTGGCGAACTGCGAATCCACCAAGTGCAATAGATGTCGACAATACGGCCACAAGCAATGGATATATAGCTTTTTTATCCCCCACCTCTACATTGAATTTATCACCTAAGTCTAATCCAAATACAACTAGTGCAACTGCTCCAACTAATAAACCCAAGCTTGGTAAAACTTTTATCGCCATAGGTATCGCAGCACCTAATGCTGGCACTCCAAGCATCATTTTGTCTTTCCAGCTCATGCTGATTTTGACATTTGGAAACAATAATTCTAAATCGTAATGCGGTATGTTTTTATACAAATACAAATAAACCTTACCTGGTGAAAAGTTTAAATCGTCTTTATCTTTCTTACTATCAAAATAGCCTTTGTCTTTTATGTGTAACAATACTGCTACACGATCATAGTTCTCAAAAATTATTTTTTTTACTCTAAAGAAACGCTTTATAGAAACTTCTTTAGTATTACTTCCTCTGTAGAATAATTTAATCCGTTTATAATCACGTAAATCTACATCAGTATTGACTGGAACTAGCGAGAACGTTTTAAATGCTTTTTCTATATCTACTTGCTCTAATTCTTTATAGTTCGCATCTCTTAATGTGCTACCAAACGTATCAGCAAGAATATCAGCTTGAAGCTTGAGTTCATCATTATCCAACTTTGGAAACAATGGTGTTTCTTGATTAGGACTTAAGTAAGCATAGGCCAGCTTCATCTGCTCTAACTTCTGTTGTGAAATATAATGCTGATAAGCGGCCAGTATTTCAGCAAATGAACGGAACTGTCGTGCCTGCTCTTTACTCAAATCTGGTTGATTACAACACTTATTAATTAGCACATGACGACTACAAGGAATAAATTGCATTTATATATATTTTTTTAATAATCAAGAAATGTATTGGCACAAACAAAAACGCCTAGAATAATATTCTAGGCGTTTTATTTTTTCATAAAAAGAAAATGTAAATATTATTTTTTTATCATTCGATAAAGCAATAATAAAATTAATGCTCCAACAACTGCTATTACTAAGCTGATTATATTGAATCCTGTTACAGATCCAAAGCCAAGCAATGTGCTGATATAGCCGCCAACAAACGCGCCCGCTATACCAAGCAGAATTGTTACGATGAAGCCACCTGGGTCCTTGCCAGGCATGATTAGTTTAGCTATCACACCAACTAAGCCACCAAGAACTATCCAAGAAAAAAAGCCCATAATTTACTCCTATTCTTTTTATTATCGAAGACGCAAAAACGTTACTCTTTCTTCATCATCTTTTCAGCTGCATCACCTGCATGCTCTTTAGCTGATTCAGCTGCGTCACCTGCATGTTCTTTAACTTTTTCAACAACTTCTTCGGCTTTTTCCATCATCGTTTCGCCGCCTTCAGCAGCTTCTTCTTCAATTGGTGGTAATGAATCAAAATCTGGAAGTGGCTCTACTTCTGGGCCTTTCATCGCATCGCCATCCATCATTTCTTTAGCAGAATCAGCCGCATCACCTGCATGCTCTTTTACAGAATCTGCTGCATCGCCGGCATGTTCTTTAGCAGCATCAACCGCATCACCCGCGTGCTCTGCTGCACTGTCAACTGCATCACCTGCCTTATCCATCATTTCACCAGCTTCTTCTTTACTACATCCAAACATCAAAGCTGCTACGAACAACATTAAAATTAACTTATACATCTCGAACTCACTCCTATTGGTTTTATAATTTTTACTTTTATTTTTATTATAAATTTAATGCGTTACTTTTGGTGGCAGCTCTTTAGCATGCTCAATCCAAGCAGTAACCTCTTTTAGTGTAGGCACTCTCCTCACTAAATTCTTTTCAGCGTTAACCTCTTCCATTTTTACAGTAAGGTTTTCAGGAACACGGTTACGCAATTCTTTAACAGTATCTACTCCAGACACCTCTAAAAGCTCGGAATACTCTTCTCCTACACCTTTTATCCTAAACAGATCACACATGTTAACCCATTTTAGTATTTGGCTTTCGCTACAGCCCGATTTTTGAGCACAATCCTTTCGTCCAGGCTTAGAACATGCTGCTTCAAGCAACCCATCGGTGTCCTTAATACCAGCTTTTGCTAACATTTCTGCATATTTAGGGCCAATGCCTTCAACTGCTTCAATTTTGTGATTTGCCATTTCGAAGAACTCCCCGCTATTCACTATATTGCTCTAAAGCAATATCAGTAATTAAATTATGGTTGTTTAATAATTAAATGAAAACTCATCATAAATATGAGTTAACAATAATTTATTATAACAAGGAGAAAGGTGTATGGAATTTTTATGTTGCGAGAATTTACATATGCAAGAATTGCAAGATATTGATTTAACTGTAGTTATTAAATATAAGTAAAAAATATTTACTTATCAGCATCGGACAGTTCTTTTTCAGCTTGCTCAAAGCTTGTATGACGTACATCAGTACCAGCTACTGTATAGATAACATATTCACATATATTCTTTGCATGATCACCAATGCGCTCAAGTGATCGAGCACACCACATTACGCGTAATGCGCGCTTAATAGCGCGTGGATCTTCCATCATGTGAGTAATTAACTGTCGTACTAATGCATCATACTCATCGTTAATTTCACGATCACCTTGTGCAATCGTCAGTGCTGCTTCCGTATCCATACGTGCAAACGCATCTAGACTATCATGTAGCATTTTTCGTACTTGTTCACCCATATGCTTAATTTCAATAAAATAAGAAGGTGTGCGTTCCACGGTGGCAAGCTTAACTCCGTGCCGACCTATTTTTTCTGCTTCATCGCCTATTCTTTCTAAATCGGTAATCGTTTTTATTACTGTTACAACAAGACGCAAGTCACTCGCCGTTGGCTGACGTCGTGCGATAACTTGTGTGCATTCTTCATCAATCGCTACTTCCATAGAATTAATTTTGTAATCACTAGTAGCGACTTCTTCTGCCAAACTACTGTCTGACTTAGTTAAAGCTAACAATGCATTTTCAACCTGTTTTTCAACCATGCCGCCCATATTTAATACTTTGCTACGCAGTGATTCCAAATCCTCATCAAACTGATGCGATATATGTTGTCCAATATCTTGATAAACCATAAATGCCTCGCCTTTAATTCCGTACTATCTATTTAATCGCCTGTTAACCGTAACGGCCAGTAATATAATCTTCGGTTTTCTTTTTCCTAGGGTTAGTGAATATTTGGTCGGTAGCCCCAAACTCAATCAATTCCCCTAAATACAAAAATGCCGTGTAATCAGAAACACGTGCAGCTTGCTGCATATTATGTGTGACAATAACCACTGTATACTGTTCCTTCAACTGAATGATTAACTCTTCAATCTTAAGTGTTGAAATTGGATCCAGTGCAGAAGCAGGCTCATCCAAAAGAATAACTTCGGGTTGTATTGCGATCGAACGTGCAATCACCAAGCGTTGTTGCTGGCCTCCCGAGAGTCCTAAAGCGTTATCTTGCAACCTATCCTTTACTTCGTCCCATAACGCTGCACCTTTAAGTGCCCATTCAACTCGTTCGTCCAACACTCTTTTCTTATTAACACCTTGTAACCGTAATCCATATGCAACATTTTCATAAATAGTTTTTGGAAAAGGGTTTGGCTTTTGAAATACCATGCCAACCTTACGGCGTAATTCTGCAACATTTACCGATTTACCATTAATATCCTTACCATCTAAAAGCATGTCCCCTTCAATACGAACGATATCAATTAAATCATTCATACGATTCATGCAACGCAGCAAGGTAGACTTGCCGCAACCACTCGGACCAATAAATGCAGTCACTCTTTTCTCAGGAATAACCAAATTAATATTTTTTAATGCCTGAGCTGCTCCGTAATAAAGATTAAAATCTTTACATTCAAAACACGTTTTTTCATTTTCCAGACTTAACGCTTCTTTATTGAGAAGAACTTCTTGTGATATTTTTGGTGCTGCCATAGTCATTTCCTTAACTCCTAAAATAACCTTGTAATAAACATATCAAGGTTAATTTCATTAGTGCTGTTCTAGGCCCCTATATTTTTCTCGTAAATGGTTGCGGATAAATATTGCCGATAGATTTAACATCACAATAACCACTACCAAAATTAGAGCCGTTGCATAAACCAATGGTCGTGCTGCTTCAACATTTGGGCTTTGAAAACCTACATCGTAAATATGAAAGCCTAGATGCATAAACTTACGTTCCAAATGCACAAACGGCACATTACCGTCCAACGGCAATGAAGGTGCTAATTTTACTGCCCCCACCAACATTAAAGGAGCCACTTCACCCGCAGCACGCGCCACCGCTAAAATTAAACCCGTCATCATTGCTGGCGTCGTCATTGGCAAGACTGTTCGCCATAAAGTTTCTGCTTTGGTTGCACCAAGGGCAAGTGAGCCCTCTCTAACTGCTCGTGGAATTCGCGACAATCCTTCTTCTGTTGCAACAATAACAACCGGAACCGTTAGCAACGCAAGCGTTAATGAGGCCCAGAGAATACCTCCAGAACCAAAGGTTGGAGTAGGTAATGCCTCTGCAAAAAACAGCTCATCAAGAGTTCCACCGACTATATAAACAAAAAACCCTAGACCAAAAACTCCATATACAATGGATGGCACACCCGCTAAATTATTTACAGAAATGCGCACTAAGCGTGTAACTAATCCTTGGTGAGCATATTCACGCAAATAAATAGCTGCAATTACGCCAAATGGTGTAACGATAATAGACATTAACAACACCATGATAACCGTACCGAAAATGGCTGGAAAAATGCCTCCTTCAGTATTTGCTTCACGAGGATCATCGCTAACAAAACCCCAGAATGTTTTCAGGTAAAAAATTAGCTTTTCACCCAAACTCAATGCATTGGGTCGATACGCTTTTACAACATCAGCTAATTTGATCTCCTTAGTACTACCCGTCATTTCTTGCATGATTATGCTGTCACGCGAAGCCTCTACATATAGAGCATCTAACTCTTTTTTCAAGACTTGATAATCAGCTGTGTACTTGTTTTGTTCTAACGTTATTGCTTCAAATGCTTTCGGATCTGTAACGTCATTTAACTCTAAGCCACGCTTCTTTAAGCGCAGTTTTTCCAATCTATAATTAATCTTACCAATTGCACCTTTTTCAATATGCTCAATTTTTTCTCTTAGATCTAATACGCGATCAAGACGTGCTTCTAAGTCTTGCCACATTATGTCTTCATATAGATCTAAAACCTCACCCTCGCTTTTAATTTCTTGCAGATAACCATAGAAATTACCCCACTGACTACGCTCAAGAACCAGCACATCCTTCGGTTTAGTTACCTGTAATTCATTCGGGGTTACGGTTAACATGAAGTCAACGCCTAGCACATCACGGTTACCGACTTTTATTAGGCTGCGTTCGATAAACTCATCTTCACTGTCAACTTTAATTCCAGATTCAATAATCCGTTCTCTTGCAACCTCTTCAGACTCAACTCTTTCACCAATAATTTGCACAATATTTGTGCCATTATCATACTCAATCTCATATACCGTCTTCGGCCAAAAGTGACCCAAGCCTCTAGAAGCAATCAACAGCAAAAGGCCAACCACCATAATCATGCTAATGGCTACAGCCCCAGCATTCAGCCATACCCACGGCGTGCCAGAAGACATAAATGCTTTAAAATTTTGACGCTTATCTTTCATTACTAGATTAACTTATAAGCTGCTGTATTTTTCACGCAGTCGTTGGCGAACAATTTCTGCAATCGTATTGAAGAAAAAGGTGAATACAAATAAAACCAATGCTGCGAGGAAAAGAATTCTAAAGTGCGTACTGCCCACTGCTGATTCTGGCAACTCTACCGCAACGTTTGCTGATAAAGTTCTCATGCCTTCAAAAATACTAAAGTCCATTATTGGAGTATTGCCTGTTGCCATCAGTACAATCATGGTTTCACCCACAGCCCGACCTAAACCGATCATGGTCCCAGAAAATATCCCTGGACTTGCAGATGGCAAAACAACTCTAACTAGCGTTTGCCAAGGTGTTGCACCTAACGCTAAAGAACCAGAACTTAAATGCTTAGGCACACTAAAAACTGCATCTTCTGCAATTGAAAATATAGTTGGTATAACCGCAAAACCCATTGCGATACCAATGATTACTGAGTTTCTTTGGTCATATCCAATTCCCATGGTATCCGTTAGCCATAAGCGCATATTCCCGTCAAACAACACTCGCTCCATCCATGGACTTAGCGTTAATGCTAACCACCCACAAAGCAACACAACAGGTATTAATAATGCTGCTTGCCAACCATCAGACATTCCAACTTTAATTCGATCAGGCACTTGCCACCATGCGAAACTAGCCACCAAAATTCCTAACGGCAAAGCTACCACTGTGGCAAACACGCCTGGCAAGTGTGTTTCTACAAACGGCGCTAACCAAAGACCCGCCAGGAAGCCTAAAATTACAGTAGGCAACGCTTCCATTATTTCTATTGATGGTTTAACCACCCCACGCATTTTTGGCGCCATGAAATATGCAGTAAATATCGCGCCACATATCGCCAAAGGCATAGCCACTAGCATCGCATAGAATGCAGCCTTAAATGTGCCAAACGTTAAAGGTGTAAGACTAAACTTCGGTTCGAAGTCATTTGATGACGAAGATGACTGCCATATGTAATCCGGTTCAGGGTAACTTTCATACCAAACTTTTCCCCATATTGAACTAAATGATGCTTCTGGGTGTTCAGTATCCATCTCCCAAACATGCAGTTGACCACTAATATCTTCTGCTATTAGTTTGTCACTTCTTGGCGCTACACCAAGATGAGTAATAGGCTTATCAGTTATGTTTTCTGTAAATAAGTGTCTAGACGCGGTGCTATGAAACAAAGAAACATTTCCTTCAACATCAGTAACAAGAAAACCTTTACGTAATATTTCAGTAGAAATGCTAGATACTCTAGCGTCTACACTATTAAAACTTCTAATCAGTGTTAAATGCCGCCCACCATCATCTCCTCGCACTAAAAATAACTGATGAATATTGCCTCGGTCATCTGCAAGTAAAAGTGAAATACCGCCAAGCAAAAACTCTAATGATGCCGGCTTATTGCCCTCACCAAGCACAGAAATAGTTTCAATATGAATCGGTTCAGCTTTATTGCGAATATCATAGTATGCAATCGCACCTTGCTCATTTAATAAATACAACCATTGGCGCTCTGGGGAAACCAACACTTTAAGAGGCTTATCTGGATAGGCCAGAATTACCTGACTGGTTAATTCCAAAGAAAATTCATCCTCATCTAAGAATGAAGACTCGATAGTAAAGTTAATCAGTCTCGGGCCACTCTCTGTTTGCCCAAAAAATGTTAAGCCGTCTTCGTTACCGCTTATTGCAATATTCGATATAGCCTGATTTCCAACCTGAAGATTAATAGGGGCTTCGCCATAGGGGTAAGTAATACTAGGAATAATAGTGCGCTTATCTTCACCATATTTTGAAGCATACTCATGCCTAAAAATAATTGCTTTACCATTATCAAGCCCTAAACCAACAATATTTTTTTCTGGGTCAACATGCGTCCAGCTAATAACTTTTGCTTCACTATTCGCTAAAAGGTTTGTACTCGTTAATATTTTTCCATCAGCTAAAGAAAAGAACTGAACTATTCCCATGTCATTCATACGCATGGCTATTTCAGCTTGCTCTTCTATTGAATACAGCAGTGATGCAGAAGAATCGGCTTCGCTTAATTTATAAGTGGTAACTTCATGCAGACTGGCGCCTTTAAACAAAGGAAATACCACTGCAAATAAAAACAAAAAGATAAGAATAATAGAACCGATAACTGCGATACCCCCTGCACCCACCAAATAGCGCGCAAGCACATCACGAATTGACCGTCGACGCCAAAGCTTATGGTCAAATAATAATGGTTCTGGGACACTAAGCTGTGAATTGCCTGATTCTTCCGACATGTTTTTTATTCTAGTTATTTACTGAAAGCAGGAGTGAATAAGTATACTCGAAAAAAAGGCCCTGCTTACCAGGGCCTATTACTTTTACAGACAAAAGTATCAATAATTTAAAAATTTATTTATATCAAATTGATTATTTTTTAACTACTCCGTTGCGCTAACCTTCATGGCGCTCTTTTCAATATCAAGGCCCGCTAATGCTTTATCAGCAACTTTAGAAGGCAATGGAATATAACCATCCTTAACTACTACTTTTTGACCTTGAGTAGATAACACCATCTTGATGAACTCGCTCTCTAATGGAGAAAGCGGCTTACCGGGTGCTTTATTAATGTAGACGTATAAAAATCGTGCAAGTGGGTATGTACCGGCTATAGCATTTTCAGAGGTAGCTTCTACAAAGTCTGATTCACCTTTAGATATCGCTACCGCTTTTACACCAGAAGTTTTATAACCAATCCCAGAGTAACCTATGCCATTTAGTGAAGTAGATACTGATTGAACTACCGATGCGGAACCTGGCTGTTCATTTACATTAGATTTGAAGTCACCCTTACAAAGTGCTTTCTTTTTAAAGTACCCGTATGTACCAGATACCGAGTTACGACCATATAATTGGATGTCGCGCTTAGTCCAATTACCTGCTAACCCTAAGTCACCCCAAGTATCAATTACTGCTGAACCACCGCAAGTACGCGTACTCGAGAATACCGAGTCTACTTGTTTAATGCTCATACCCTTAATTGGATTATCTTTGTGTACGTATACCGCAAGCGCATCAATTGCAACAGGAACGGCAGTAGGCTTGTAACCAAATTTTTCCTCAAAATCTGCAATCTCTTCGTCTTTCATCTTGCGGCTCATAGGGCCAATGCTAGAAGTACCTTCCGTTAATGCAGGAGGCGCAGTGGATGAACCCGCAGCTTGAATTTGGATGTTTACGTTTGGATAAAAACGCTTGTACTCTTCAGCCCATAACGTCATTAAGTTCGCCAGTGTATCGGAGCCAACACTAGATAAATTCCCAGATACACCACTGGTCGCGGCATACTCACCCAGTTCAGCATCAACACTACCATCAGCTGAAACTGTCGCGGCCGATGCGATTAACAGCACTGCTGTTAATACATAAAACTTTTTTAACATTGCGTACATTAAATAACTCCTCAGTTATGAAACACTTTGATTTTCAGATTCAAAGTTAATGCCTACGTATTACAAGCATATGGTACTAATATTACAGTTTTATTAAATTATATGTTATTGTTTTTATTAGGCTTTTTATTTTTTTTGGCTATTCTATGAGCAGGGAAATTACAGATAAATGCCGATCCAAGACCCATCTTACTGTCTATTTCCAGAACCCCTTCATGCCGTTCTAAAATATGCTTAACAATCGACAAACCTAGACCGGTGCCACCTTTTTCACGTGAGCGGCCAGCATCCACGCGATAGAATCTCTCAGTTAATCTCCCAAGATGCTCTGGCGCTATACCTTGTCCATTATCTTCTACTATAAATTGTAACTTCCCATCATCATTTTTCTGCCAGGTAACTTTGATCACCGAGCCCGCTTCTGTGTGCTTAACTGCATTATTTATTAGATTAGAAATTACACTGTGAATCTCTTGCAAGTCGCCTTGAAGCTTTGCTTCAGTTTCAAGATGTATGGAAATTTCATGATCAGTAAACCAAGTTGAAAGTTTACTTTCTTCAACTATATCTGTTATTAATGTAGCAACAGGAATAACCTCAGAGTCTTTAACAACTGAAGCGGTAGACTCTAACCGCGACAATGTAAGTAGATCCTCAACCAATTGCTTCATTCGAACTGCTTGAACCTCTGCCGACTCAACAGCGGCATTACATTCATCAGGCATGGCTTGATGAACAGAAAGAGTCTCCAAATAACCTAGTATTACGGTAAGTGGCGTACGCAATTCGTGAGAAGCGTTGGATATAAAACTACGACGCATCTCATAGATACGAGCAGATTGCGACATGTCTTGTGCGATCAACACTAATTTTTTTTCGCCAAAAGGAATGATTCGTATACTGAGTTCAGGCTCATGGTCTGATGAGCCACGAATTTCTAGTGGCTGATCAAATTTTTGTGCTGAAAAATAATCCGTAAATGCAGGCCTGCGTACTAGTTGGGTAATTCTAGTATTAGTATCCCGTGTAGGATCTATTTGTAATAAATTATGAGCGGCTTGGTTAGCAGATTTAATCTCTCCACTTGATGCCATAATTACTACAGCATCGGGTAACGCAGAGATCATTTCTTTATAATGCGTTATTAAATCTTCTAGCTTAGCTTTATTAGCTTGTCGCTCTTTCTGTAAATCAACGATACTCGAAACGTGCTGATCAGCAATACCTAAATATTCTGGCGCATCATCCACTTGCGCACCGTCATCCAGCCACTGCTTAAGCGTGACTAACTGCCTGGCAGTCCATAAACCATAGATGATTAATCCAAGAATAAAAAAAGATTGCAGATGACCAGTTACTAACCCAATCAGAATGCATGGAACGAATACGAGTAAAATTCGATTTAGTTCAGACAACCACGCATTAAATGACATTATGTTTTTGCAGAGAATCGATAACCATAACCGCGAACAGTTTGAATCATTTGATCACAATTGAGAGGTTTAAGTAATTTTCTTAAACGCACAATATGAACATCAACCGTGCGCTCTTCTACATACATATTACGACCCCAAACATAATCTAACAACTGATTGCGGGAATAAACACGATCTACATGAGTCATAAAAAACTCTAGCAGGCGAAATTCTGTTGGCCCAAGATTGATAGGTGCTTCATTAACGTAAGTACGATGTGCGTCTAGATCAAGTTTAATTGGACCAACAATCACTTCACTATCAAGACTTCCAGTGCCTCTTCGCAATACGGCACGTATGCGTGCGGTTAGCTCTTTTACTGAAAATGGCTTGGTAATGTAGTCATCTGCACCCGAATCTAAGCCATCAATTTTATCGCGCTCTTCCACACGCGCAGTCAGCATAATAATAGGCGTTTCACGTAAAGCATCCTTGCGTTTCCAACGACGCAGCAATTCTAAACCAGTGGTATCTGGCAACATCCAATCTAAGAGAATTAAATCTGGTAAGTGGTTAGCTACTTGTAATTCCGCCGTACTGCCATCTTCTGCCACGTCAATGACATAACCTTCTTGCCCTAGCGCAAAAGACACCATCTCACGAATAGCATGCTCATCTTCAACTAATAAAATTCTCTTGCTGCTCATAATTTGAGCCTGTATGTGGTCCTGAAATTGATATTGTTCTGCAACATAATGATTCCGCATGATTGTAACCCGCATTGAAAAGATCCCACATTATTTTCTACCTTTGTTACATAACTATTAAGCTCTCTTAAATCAGGCACATACAGTAATTATATGAGTCACCATCAATCTCAAGCATGTTGTAACAATATTGTAATATTTTATTCATATTCGTTTCATAGAAGTTGCGCAAGATTCATCCCACTAAATAAATAATTTAATAAATTATCAATAGACACAGGGAGGCTCTTTGTGAGACTTAAACAAATTATGATTGGCGCAGCCAGCGCTATCGCTATAACCAGCATGAGTACTGCTGCCTTTGCCGGCGCAGTCACTTCAAAAGAAGAAATTGCAGTCAGCACCACGGGCGGTGGAATAAAGATTCAATCCGATAACGGCAACACCTTCCAATTCGGTGGCCGTATCATGTATGACATGGACTTTTATGATGGTTTATATAATTCTAATTTTACAGATGATAATGCTGGTGATAACTCATCAGAAGCAGAGTTTCGTCGCACGCGTCTAGAAGTAAAAGGCTCTTCAGGTGAAAATTGGAATTATGAGTTAGCGGTAGATGTAGACGAAGGCGAAACAAGAATTCAAACTGGATTCATCACCTACAAAGGACTCGGCTTTGCAGATGTGCATTTAGGTCGATTTAAGGTTCCTTTTGGTCTAGAAGAACTAGGGAGTTCAAAGTGGGTTACAAGCATTGAACGTTCACCAACCACAGAACTTGGGTTTTTATTCAACATCCCTTCTTTCTCACTCGGCTTAACGGGACATACTGATAGCTTATTCTGGGGCGCAAGTATTGTTGATGAAGATAATGAAGATGAAGCAGGTAAAGATGCATACAGCTTAGCAGGTCGAGTTGGCGGTCATTTCAATATCGGTGACAATAGTTTCATGCACTTAGCAGCTTCGTATGCGTCACGTGATTTTGGTGATGATGGCAGTCAACGCTTTCGAACCCGCTTAGGTGTGCATACAACAGAACGCATTACAGTCAACAATGCTGAACGTTTTGGCGTAGATGATGCAGATCAATTTGGTCTAGAAGCAGCAGGCGTGTTTGGGCCATTTTCTCTACAAGGTGAATATCGTGAAGCAAACTATGATGAAGGTAATGATATTGCTGCAACTCCCGGATTAAACGATGCAGGTCAACGAGTATCTGATGTAGATATAGAAGGCTATTATCTACAAGCCAGCTATTTGCTGACCGGTGAATCGCGCGTCTACAAAGGCGAAAAAGGTATATTTGATAAGGTAAAGCCCAAAGGCCCACGCGGAGCATGGGAGCTCGTGGCTAAATATGAAGAAGGTGAAGTAGATGTTGATGTTCTTGGCGACCAAGCCGAGTTTGAGTTACTTACCCTAGGGGTTAACTGGTACGCTAATAATAACCTCAAGTTTATGTTGAACTACTTAGATGGTGACACAGATGGCTTTACCAGCGCTGCCGGTGATGCACTTAATGGCTCTACTAATGCAAATGTTGATGATGAAGACGGTAGCGCTATCTCTTTTCGCACTCAGTATGTTTTCTAAAATGCTTAAAACTCTTTACTAAAATATATATATGCGCCAAGAAAGCCATCTACTTAACATGTAGATGGCTTTTATATATCTAGTCAAATGCAATATGCTAATTATTGCAGTTCAACTTGAAAAATCTTCTCTAGTAACTTCTGATTTTCATAGAATACATACATACGATATTCGCCTGGCACAAGTTCGTATTGATGTGCGAACTCAAATGCCATGGTATGTTGATAATCTAGCTCTGATTCAGGCTGAAGAACTTCAATTTTATCAATATACTCACCCGTACTCGGATTAATCATAGTAGGCACATGATAAATCAAGTGCAAAGTAGGTTGCCCAGAAAACCCTGCGCGCGACAGCCAATAACGCACTCCAAACTTAGTGCCTAACTTTGCTTTGATTACTGTTGTTTTTTCTAGCTCATGCGCGCTTGAAGCAGACTTGTCTCCTTCTTCATAATTTTCAGCGCCACGTGAAAAAATCCCATATTCAAAATCATAGATCGTTCTTTTTTCATCCGCATAACTACATGGTGCAAGCAATAATATTAGTAGAGCTAGATAATTCAATCGCTGCATCTTATTCATCTCTTCATTATCCAAATAACTGTTTTGTTATACTTTCAAATATCAATACTATTTTATTACAATAACATTACACAATTATTAAACGCTGATAATGGCATCAAAACAAATTACCGGTGTCAAGCGCATATATAATGTGTATTTTTATTCTATGGGTGGGCATGCGTCTGCATGGAAAAATGAAGCTGCTTTTAGACATGAATCGATTATAGCTATCGTGTTACTAACAATAGTCTTTTGACTTGTCCAAAGCACTAGTCAAATTGCAGCATTAGTTCTGGCTATCTTTAATTGTACTAATCGTGGCGTTACAGAACTCTGCAATAGAAGCAGCTCGATAAGATTAGTGATTTTCAAACGACTCTATACCGCATAAATCTCATAAATAATCACTATTAACTGACTAAGGGCAATACTTATAGTCAGCCGTTTCAAATACAATAATAGTATCTATAACGCATATTATATTAAAAATGGATGAGCATAATTTCAGCCTGGCTGAAAACTATATCAATCGTGAATTGAGCTTACTTAAGTTCAACTCGCGCGTGCTTCAACAGGCACGAGACCCATCCACACCTCTGCTCGAGCGTCTGAAATTCCTTTGTATCTCATGTACTAACTTAGATGAGTTTTTTGAAATTCGCGTGGGTGGCGTTAAGCAACACATAGAACTAAATATTGCTAACATTACTGCTGATCAAACTGAGCCAAAAGATATACTCAATCAAATTCATCATGACGCATCTACACTCGTTAAAGAACAATACCGCGTATTTAATGAAGAAATTTTACCAGAGCTCGAAGAACAAAATATTCATTTCATTGCGCGCGAACAATGGACACATGAGCAAAGTGCTTGGTTGCGCCAATATTTTCAAGACGAAGTAGAACCAGTACTCAGCCCCTTAGGCTTGGACCCTGCACATCCCTTTCCACGCATCATTAATAAGTCGCTTAATTTTATTGTGCAGCTCGATGGTGCAGATGCATTTGGCCGCGAAGGTGAATTTGCAGTAGTGCAAGCACCCCGCTCATTAACTAGATTAATTCATCTTCCTGAAGAACTAAGCCAACAACAAGGTGATAGCTATGTATTTTTATCATCAGTAATGCATGCTTTTGTTAATGAATTATTTGAAGGCCTAAAAGTTTTAGGTTGTTATCAATTCAGAGTTACTCGCAATAGTGATTTATTTTTAGATGATGAAGAAATTGATGACTTAATGCGTGCACTTGAGGGTGAGCTTGCATCGCGTCGTTATGGAGACTCTGTGCGACTTGAAGTTGCTGATAATTGTCCTGATGAATTAATTACCTATTTACTAGAGCAATTTGGACTATCAGAAGTTGACCTTTACAAAGTAAATGGTCCAGTAAATTTAAATCGCCTTAGTCAAACTTATGATCTGGTTGATCGCATAGACCTTAAATATCCTCCTTTCAATGCAGGAACATCTGACCGCTTAAGTCGCGGAAAAAATATCTTTAGCCTAATTCGTCAAAACGACATTTTATTGCATCACCCCTATCAGTCATTTGCACCTGTTATAAATTTTGTTCGTCAAGCCGCTAAAGATCCAAAAGTTTTAGCTATCAAACAAACTCTTTATCGAACTGGAGCAAACTCTCCAATAGTAGATAACTTAGTTGAAGCCGCTAGAGCTGGCAAAGAAGTAACCGTCGTAATTGAATTGATGGCACGTTTTGATGAAGCGGAAAATATATTACTCGCTAACCGCTTACAAAAAGCTGGGGCACACGTTGTTTATGGAATCGTAGGCAAAAAAACACATGGGAAAATGATTTTAGTAGTACGACGCGAAGAAAATCATTTGCGGCGCTACGCCCACTTTGGCACAGGAAACTATCATGAAAAAACTGCACGACTGTATACAGACTACGGCATGTTCACATCAGATATAAACCTCACCTCAGATGCTCATGAGTTATTCATGGCGCTCACCAGTTTTACTAAAGTGCCCGTGCTAAAAAATATATTACAAGCACCTTTTACTTTATACAGAACATTGATAAAACTAATAGAAAAAGAAACTGAGTTTGCTCGCCAAGGTCATGAAGCACGCATCATTGTAAAAGTGAATGCCTTAGTTGAACCTCAAATCATTGAAGCACTATATCGTGCATCTACTGAAGGCGTAAAAATACAACTTATCATACGCGGCATTTGCTGCTTACGACCTGGATTACCCGGTATTTCAGAAAACATTGAGGTTCGCTCAATCGTTGGAAGATTTCTTGAACATACTCGTGTTAGTTATTTCCATAACAATGGCGACCCTAAGGTATATTGTTCGAGCGCAGACTGGATGGACCGAAACTTTTTTAGACGCGTTGAAATAAGCTGGCCAATTAAGAATGTGATCATTCGCAAACGCATTATAAATGAACTAGAAACTTACCTAAAAGATAACCGACAAGCTTGGATATTAAGAGCTGATGGTAATTATTCTGCGCCCGTGTCTTTTGGAAAAAATGCAATTAGTGCACAGCAAACTTTGTTAAATGAACATGCACGAGTCAAAATATAATTACGCATAATAATATAAGTCTATCCCTTAAAGACTGACCATAATCTTTAGCGCTTTGAGATAACTTTGCTCCTGCTCAAGCTCCGCCCCTGTAAGAGGATGCGCTTCCAACCATTTTTCTTCAAACTTAATTATTAATGCGCCATCCTTATCTTCAATTTTTATTTCCGGTAACTCTTTAGGGATACGATCTCGATTTATTAGTATGGAAATACGCAAAAGCACTATCATATACATTGCTTGCTCTTGCCATCTAACTGGCAGCATTGCTACAGACTCCATATTAATTTTACGTCGATGACTTCCCACTAAGCATGCAAGTAGGCGTTGCTCGTTCCAAGAAAACCCCATTAAATCACTATTCTCTAAAAGGTATGCACCATGACGATGATACTTAGAATGCGAAATATCTAGACCAATCTCATGCAAATCAGCGGCCCAGATTAAAAATTGGTATGCAATGTTATTGTCGATTTTGAAAATTTTTGAAAGTTTATCTAACAAGTGAAGCGCGGTAGATTTGATATTTGCTGCATGATTAAAATCCACATGATAGCGCCGCATTAACGAATACACGGTACGATCGCGCGTATCTTGATGATGAATTCTTCCTGCAAGATCAAACAGCAGGCCTTCACGCAACCCGCCATCAGAGATCATCATTTCTTTTATGCCTAGCTCTTCAAAAATGGCTTTTAATACCACTAGGCCTCCGGCGAATACGGGCTTGCGTTCTTTTGATAATGCTTCGAAATTAATCTTATCTATATGCCCCGCTTCTTGCATTTTAGTAATAAGTGCATTGATACCTTTATAAGTTATACCGCGTTCGCAGAGCTCAAACTCACGCATTAATTCTGAGATGGTGCGAATTGTGCCTGCTGTTCCTACTACGTGCTTCCAACCAAGCTCTTTAACTTTAGAAACAATAGGCTGTAATTGTAATTTCGCTTCAACAAGTGATTTCTTAAATTTTTTCTTCTCGAGCTCGCCATTTGAAAAATATTTTTCACTTAATACTACGCAACCCATTTGCACACTTTCCATCAGCAGTGGGACACCTTCTTTACCAATAATAATCTCTGTGCTTCCACCACCAATATCCACCACTAGCCACTTACCTTCCGGTCCAGTAATAGAATGGATAGTTCCTTGATAAATCAGTCGTGCTTCTTCAACACCCGAGATAATTTGTATTGGATGACCAAGAGCTTCTTCAGCTCGTTGAATAAATTCACTACTATTCTTTGCTACTCGAAGTGTATTGGTACCTACCACTCTTACTGAATCTGCATGCATCTCTCGCAAACGTTGGCCAAATCGTTGCAAACACTCAATAGCCCTTTCTTTGGATTCTTTAGATAATTTTCCTGATGCATTTAATCCTGCACCCAGCCGCACCATTTCACGGATACGATCAATAACTTTAAGCTGCCCATGCTGATCTTGTGCCACCACCATATGAAAACTGTTCGAACCAAGATCAACCGCAGCAATAACTGAAGATGGGTCTGATGATAATTCACCAGAATTGGTGATTGGAGAAGGAACTTCCATATATGCAAGTAGCCTATCAAATGAATTTATAGACTAACAATTATTTAATAACTTTTTTAATTTATTTAGCAGGCAATAGTGCTCGCCCACGACCATAATCAATCACAACACCTTTAGATGTAATTTCTTCTACTAAAGGACCATTATTAGCAATTCGATCACCTTCTTTATATTTATCCATATTAATTAATACAAAGCGACGTATTGGGTCATCATCAAAAACATGCACATTCACTTCATATTGGTTTAAGGCAGCACGAGAACTATCTGGTAAGTCTCTTACGTTTTGAATATCACTTGAACTACCATTACTTACTCCATCGATAAGTAGCTTAGGTTTATTACTTATTGGCAAAGCATCATCTGCACTCAATTCTGTTGATGAGAATGACACGTTACCTTTAGTAGTATTAGGCGCTTTTACTGATGTCGTCACGACAGCAACTTTTGGCTTTAAGCTAGGTTGTTTGGATTCATAAAGTAAAGGTCTATCAACTTCTGGCAAATGCACACTATTCGCTTCCATCGCTAAAGGCCTTGCCTCAATGGGTGGAAGTGTATTTTTAATTTCTTGCTGCTCGTTACTCGGTATTTGGCTGGATTTATGCAACACCGGTTTTACCTCAAGTTGTTGATCAATAATTGCTTGAGAGAATTGCTCTTCACTTGGTTGGACACCTTCATTTGTCGCTAATGCATCAATAGCGGGTTGTTGAGGCTCAGCAGTAGACACTGTTAGTGGCACTTCTTTTTCTGTGTCGCCCGATAATGCGCGCACCAAAATAAACAATATTATTGCATTAGCCAGCACCGCAAGCCCAACCCATAACCAGAGCTTATTTGGATTTTTTTTCTGTGGCTTTACCGGTGTAACAAATTTTAAATCCGGTTGCTTTTCAAGTTGGCGTTCATGCTCTGCACGCGTCAAAGCATCAAGTATCATCGACATGAGTATTTACCTTTTGCGTTAACTAGATTGACGCCGTAATAAAGGCGTAGAGCGATCATTTACCGCGGAATTAATTTCAATTATGGTTTCACGACCTGCTACACCATCAACATCCAAACCTCGTATGCGCTGAAACTCCATTAACCGCCATTTCAAAGTTGGATCAAATGATAATTTTTTCTTGGCTTCTGTAGAAACCGTTTTCCCTTCGATACGATCTAATTGGTCGCGTAGCCATCCAACATCTTTACCTATAACACCTTCTTTTAAGATGTTTGATCCTGCCGGAGGCGGACGCCAGAGTAACAAATAATTTCCATACCAATATGGATCAACAGTCTCTGTAGCGGTTGTAACAATTTTACCGCCTATATTTAAATTCACTTGATTGCCTTGCAACGTTAGCACTACAGCCTGGATTCGTTTTCCAGCAGTATTAATCATTTCTAACACTACCGGCCGATTATGTCGGCGCAACTCATCCCAACCCGCTTTGCCAAATATGCAACGCAACTCGGCAGCAACCGCACGCTCACAAGCTGTTTCGCCTTTTAACTTGGGATATGCATGCCCCCAAAAACTAAACAGCGTTGTAAATGCTTTACTATTATCTGCCCGCAAACTCGAATCATTAATTAAATTTAAAAAACTCTTGCTACTTTGTTCTTGCCCAAGCGCTGGCTTACGTGTTGGTTGTTGTAATGATTGGGCCTCAGTTGTTTTAGGTGTAATTGGGGATTTCGTCTCAGGTGATATTTTAGTAACAATAACTTTTTCGATATCTTCATTATCTTGAAGAATAGACTTGTTTTCGATAACCGCTTGAGAAGCTAATGTTTCTGCATTGATAGTATTGGTCGAAACGGTATTTGCATAACTTTCTTGTGAAGCACTAGGCAAAAGCCCCCATATTGATAATAGTAAAGCAGCTGTGCCTGCGGCGATTGCGCCACCAGCCACCCATTGCATGGGCTGAAATCGTTCAGCGGGCTGCAGAACTTCACCTGCAGCTTTGCGAACTAATTTTCTATCTATACGATGAACATTTTCTCCATACGCCCCCATCATTGAACGCTCACAGATGTTATTAACCAAACGCGGAACACCACCCGAAAGCTGATGTACCATGCTTACCGCACCACTAGAAAATAGCTCTCCTCTAAACCCAACAATTTGTAATCGATGACGAATATATGCTGCAGTTTCTTCTTTGGATAGAGGTGTTAAGTGGAATCGTGCAGTTATTCTCTGAGTAAGCTGGCGCAACTCAGGTCTAGCCAATATTGCTTGTAATTCGGGTTGGCCAATTAAGATAATTTGTAAAAGCTTTTGTGTAGCCACTTCTAAATTTGTTAACAATCGAATTTGCTCTAACACTTCAGCTCGTAAATTCTGTGCCTCATCAATCACTAATACTGTACGTTTACCTTGAGCATGTTGTTTTAGCAAATATAAATTTAAGCGATCAACTAAATATTTAAGGCTGGTCGTTGACCTACGATAAGGAATATTTAATTCATCACAAATTGAAGCGATTAATTCTTTTGAACTTTGACGAGGATTTAAAATTAACGCTACATTCACATGTTCTGGCATTTGCTCAAGCACACTACGACACAGCATAGTCTTACCTGTACCCACTTCACCGGTAAGAAGAATGAACCCACCAGCTTCATCTGCACCATATAAAAGGTGTGCAAGGCCGTCACGGTGGCGCGGCGTAAGATATAAAAAACGCGTATCCGGTGTGATTTGAAATGGCTTATCAGAAATTCCAAAGAATTCTAAATACATGGGTTTTAGCCTTGGTTAAACGAGCTTAAAAGTTACTACTAACTAAATGTTGCTACTAGGTATTTTGCCAAAAAATATTACCCTGAGTCGCACAAATTTACATGTTATTTATGTAGATAAGACCTTTTATTTTGCTCATGTATCCTCTTTTTTAGTTAATTTATACTAAATAGCAATGATCATTATAAATACCATAATTTAACTAATGATTTTTTCTATTAGAAATTGATGCTTCTATATAATCCGTGATTATCCGTGAGCCGGCCGCAAAAAAAATCGTTAGAACACCCACCCAAGCCCACGCCTCCAGAACCCTATGAGTGTTGCGAGCAGGGCTGTGACCCATGTGTGCATGACACCTATGCTAAAGCACTGCCAAGATGGGAAAAACGCGTATCTGAAATAGAAAAAATAAAGAAAAAGAAGTTACAAAGAAAAATGCTCAAATAGTAGCCAACTTATCTATTATCTATCCTTATTAGATAAAAAAATATTCTAATAAGTATGAGTCCTTCTTATAGCTAATAATACTTTAGTTATATATTATGACCCCTATAATAAAAAAGAATAATTAAAAAACCTTAATTAAGAATTGCAATCACTCTCTTAGCTTCTCAATAATTACAAACTCATAGCCTCACTATATTCAGGGCTCGCACTTGTTTTTTACAAAGATGCTGAGAAATAAAATTGTATAACTTTTATTAAGCACATCAATGGAGGAACTATCAGCTATGAAAATTGGTGTACCAAACGAAATTCATGAGAATGAATGTCGCGTTGCGATGACGCCCGACACGGCTACGCGCCTACAAAAACTTGGTTACGAGTGTGCAATCGAGTCCGGTGCAGGAGCGAGCGCAAATTTTACTGACCAAGCCTATAAAGATGCCGGTGTAGAAGTTATCTCAGATACCAAGCAACTTTGGTCAGAATCAGACATTATCTTAAAAGTCCGCGCTCCAGAACAAAACAATGCTTTAGGTATGCACGAAGCTGATTTACTACGTGAAGGTAGCAATTTAATTAGTTTCATTTGGCCTGCACAAAATGCAGATTTACTAGAAAAACTTAAAAGCCGAAAAGCCACCATCTTAGCGATGGATTCTGTTCCACGTATTTCTCGTGCACAAAAATTTGATGCCCTTTCCTCAATGGCTAATATTGCGGGTTACCGTGCCGTAGTGGAAGCTGCTAATCATTTTGGACGCTTTTTCACTGGCCAAATCACCGCGGCAGGTAAAGTTGCACCTGCAAAAGTAATGGTAATTGGTGCCGGTGTTGCGGGCCTTGCTGCAGTAGGAACCGCAAACAGTCTTGGCGCAATCGTTCGTGCTTTTGATACTCGCCCTGAGGTGAAAGAACAAATTGAAAGTATGGGCGCACAGTTTTTAGAACTTGAATTTGAACAAGACGAAGAAGGCGGCACCGCCGGTGGTTATGCCAAAACAATGAGTAAAGAGTTCATTGATGCTGAAATGGCTTTGTTCCGTGAACAAGCTAAAGAAGTTGACATCATTATTACTACCGCTCTTATTCCAGGCAAACCCGCACCAAAACTCATTTTGACTGATATGGTTGAAATGATGAAAGAAGGTAGCGTTATTGTAGATCTAGCTGCTGAACAAGGTGGCAACTGCGATCTTACTGTTCCAGGTGAAGTTACTGTTCAACATGGTGTAACTATCATTGGTTACATGGATTTACCGAGTCGCTTACCGACTCAATCCAGTCAGCTCTATGGCTCAAACTTGTGCCATATGCTTAATGACCTCACGCCAGAAAAGGACGGCAATATTAATGTGAATATGGAAGACGATGTCATCCGTGGCACAACCGTCATTAAAGAGGGTGAAGTCACTTGGCCACCACCACCATTGGCGGTTTCTGCGGCACCTGCGAAAGCTGCTGCTGCACCGGTTATGCAAACAGAGAAAAAGAAAAGTGGTCTTGGATTTCCAATCGCCCTTGTCCTAGCGGCAGGTTTATTATGGTGGATAGGAAACTCAGCCCCAGCTGAATTCATGCAACACTTCACAGTGTTCGTATTGTCATGCTTTATTGGCTACTGGGTAGTTTGGAATGTAAGTCCTGCATTACATACGCCACTGATGAGTGTTACCAACGCAATTAGTAGTGTGATAATTGTCGGTGCTTTGTTGCAAATTGGAAGCAGTGTTGGATTAATTGTTGCTCTAGCAACATTCTCAGTCTTCATAGCTTCAATCAATATTGGTGGCGGGTTTGCTGTAACACAGCGTATGTTACAGATGTTCCGTAAAGACGATTAGGAGAGAATAAAATGACAATGAATCCACAAATGTTAGGTGCAGCGTATTTAGCTGCAGGCGCTCTTTTTATTCTCAGTTTGAATGGACTAAGCAATCAAGAATCAGCACGACGCGGAAATTTGTTCGGCATTATCGGCATGATCATAGCCGTGGGTGCGACCATCTTAAGCGGCAATGTAGGTAACTTTGGAATCCTCTTCCCAGCAATGATTGTTGGCGGAATTATTGGAACCGTCGTAGCCATGAAAGTTGAGATGACTTCCATGCCTGAATTGGTTGCAGGCTTCCATAGTCTAGTGGGACTTGCAGCTGTTTTGGTTGGCTATTCCAGTTATATGGACCCTACTGCTCATTTTGAAGGCTCAGAGAAAGCCATTCATGATGTAGAAGTTTATTTAGGTGTCTTTATTGGAGTCATCACCTTTACTGGTTCAATCATCGCATTTTGCAAACTAAAAGGAGTTATAGGCGGCAAACCTCTTACTCTTCCAGGT